>JBOGNS010000047.1:0-3106 GCA_050747305.1 Candidatus Acidiferrales bacterium
GTTTGCCAACGAAGGCCGGTGCGGGAATGGACTGCGGGGCAGGCCCGTTGGCCCACCGATGTTGGCGCAAGGCGGGTTTTAGTTTGCCGTTGGCGAGGGCGCGGAGGGCTTTGAGGCGCCAGCCGGCAAACAGGGCGGCGTAAAGCCGCCCTACGGCTTCAGCAGCCTGAGGCAAAAGGGCGGCCACAGGGGGCCGCCCCTACGGCGTCGCGGAGGCGGCGAGTTCGCGCGCCCTAAAGTTTCAGGAGTTCGCGCAGGCGGCGGGTTTGCGCGCGGCTTACAGGGACTTCGCTTTGCTTCTTGTCGTTCATTTTTAGCATGTAGCTGGACTTGAACCACGGGACCACTTCGCGGATGTGGTTGATGTTGATCAGATAGGAGCGGTGGGCGCGCCAGAAGACGTCGGAGTCGAGCGCGGATTGCAGCTCTTCGATGGTGCGGTAGTTCGATCTGCCCTCGAAATCGCGAGTGAACAGCGTGATGAGGCCGTCTTCGATGGAGGCGTACACCACGTCTTTTGCGTCCACCAGAAACATGCGCTGCTGCGCCTTGATTACCAGCTTGGGCTGAGCGCCGCCGCGCGGCTGCGCGCCGAGTTCGTTGACCAGCGCTTCGAGTTTTTCTGCTGCAGGCGATTTGGCTTCGATCATTTTCCTGGCGCGGGTGATGGCTTTGCCGATGCGCGCTTTGTCGAAGGGCTTGAGGACGTAGTCCACGGCGTTCACTTCGAAAGCGTCCACGGCGTACTGGTCGAAGGCGGTGGCGAAGACGATGTGCGGCACTTTCATCTTGCGGTCGATGAGCTTCTTGATGACGCCGAAGCCGTCGAGCCCGGGCATCTGCACATCGAGGAAGACGAGGTCCGGCGCGTGCTCCTTGACGAGCTGCACCGCTTCGAGGCCGTTCTTGCCCTGGCCGATCAGTTCGACTTCCGCAAAGCCTTTCAGCAGGAAGGCGAGTTCGTCGCGCGCGGGTTTTTCGTCGTCGATGATCAGCGTGCGGATGGACATGGCGATGCCAGTATAACCCTGCACCCGACGCTGGCGAGGCTCTGGGTAAAGAAACGTGCGCAGCGCGGGCAATCGCGCGGCTGCTTGACACACGCGCGCGTCGGCCTCTACATTGGTTTGAGTGAGTGATGCGCTGAAAAACCGGCCGGCAGCCTGGATGTGCGCCGTTTTGGTTGCTGCATCGTTGCTGTACGCGACGATGTGTTCCGCGTCGTGCCTGGGCACCATGCCGGCGGCGTCTGCGGCGGGCGTTGCGCAGCACGAAGGATGCGCGTCTGAGCCTGCCTCGGCGCCCACCCATGGCGCGCCATCTGACTGCGGCACGCACGACCATGATGCGTCGTGGAACGTCGCGAAGAAGGCTCCCGGCTTTGCGCCGGCACTTCCCGCTGTAGAGTTTCTCGCGGATCCGCCCGCTGCGATTGCGCCTCGCTTCATGACACCTGAAAACAGTAACGAGATGCCGCTTGCGCGTTCCGTGCTTGTCTCGCCTCTGCGCATTTAACCCGCCTGTCTGTTTCTGCGTTCGTACCGCTACTGATTTTTCGCATCCTCGGCTTTGCGCCGAGTCGTTCCTCATGTAAAGGAGCACTGTGAAACGCTGGTTTGTGATGCTTGCAGTGGTTGTCGCGTCGCTGTTCGCGGCCGCCGCTTCGGTGGCGGCGCAGGCGGATTATCGCAATCTGGATCCGGGGCGGCCGATTGCGGTGGAAGACGCGCAGCCCATCGAGTTTCGCGCGTTCGAATTTCAGTTTGCGGTTCCGCGGTTCACACGCGAGCGGCGCGGCGACTGGCACTTCGGCTTCGAGAATGAATTCAAGTGGGGCGTGTTCAAGGATACGCAGGTGGGAATCACCACCGAGACAGCCATCGCGCGCGTGGGAGCGGAGACCATTTTTGCGCAGCGCGATGCGCAGTTGCACTTGCTTTACAACTTCAATCAGGAGACGCGGCGCTGGCCGGCCTTTGCGATTCGCCCCGAGCTGACGATTGGCGCGGGCGGGCTGGGGAGCCGCCACGAGCACGGCGCGCTGAAATTGATCGTCTCGAAGACGGTGCACCGCAACCGGCTGCACTTCAATGGCTCGTACACCGTTGGCCGCACGGAAATGCCGGGGCGCGGCGGCGACTTGGTGAACCGCTTTTTCTACGGCGCAGCGTACGAGCGCACACTGCCGCTACAGTTCATAGTGCTGCTGGCCGATGTGTACGCGCGCAAGCCGATCGATCATGGGCCGACAGAAGTTGTGGCGGAGTTTGGCGCCCGCATTCAACTGAACCCCACGTGGGTGCTGGATGCGGGGATCTCCACCGGCCAGTTGCGGCCGTCGGTGGGGCCGGATGTCGGGTTCGTGTTTGGGCTGAACAAGAGTTTTTCTTTCCGCAGTTTGTTCCCGAGGGTCGCGAGGGAATTCGCGCCAGGAAAGGAGCGGCCATGAATCGCCGTCGAGCATTGGAAATTCTCGCGTTCAGTCACGCCACGCTGCCTGCGCTCGCTTACAGCGCGCGCACCGCGGCAGCGCAGATCGAGCGGCGCGGCGCGATGTACCCGATGGTAGGGCCGTACACCAACGCGCTGCGCGAGCGTTTCAACGTGGTGTACCGCTACTTGAATGTGATCGATATCGGCCACGGCGAGCTGGCGGAGGTGCTGGTCACTACCGAGAGCGAGGCGCGCGCGGTCGAACGCATCGAGCGGGGGACATTTGGGCGCGTGACGCGCATGTTTCTCGATCCGGCGAAGGCGCCGAACCTTGCCGTCCACGAAGAGACGGTCGCGCCGGAAAGCGTGAAGCTGGCGCCGCGGCTGAACCGCGCGTTCGACTGGACGCACATCCTGCACCGCCAGATTTACGACATCATGGCCACTTCCCTGCCCTTCGCGGAGAAGATGCGCTACGTGCGCGAGGCGTACAACTGGTATCTGAGCGAGCCGGAAGCGGCCTTCCCCGGCCAGCTCAAGACGCACGACCTGATGGAGCATCAGTGGTTCTCGCAATACTGGCGGCAGAAGTATCCCATGTTCAACGGGGCGATTTGGGCCTATCACTGGTATCAGCTTCGCTTGAATGAAGTGATGCTGGAGGAGAATCTGG
>JBOGNS010000048.1:0-5492 GCA_050747305.1 Candidatus Acidiferrales bacterium
GGCGAGCGCGGTGACCTCGGTCACCTACCCATCCACCCGCCAGGTGACGCACAGCTTTGACGCCATCGGGCGGCTGACGCAGGTGGCCAGCGGCGGCTCGAACTACGTCTCCAATGTGACCTACAACGCGGCGCACGCACCCACCGCCTACAGCTACGGCAACGGCGTCGCGGCGGCGATTGGCTACAACAGCCGGTTCCAGTTGGCGTCGCTGGCCTACACCAAGAGCAGCAGCAAGCTGCTGGAGCTGGGCTACAGCTACACCGGTCATGCCAACGGAGGCAACAACGGGCAGATTACCGGCATCACCGATAGCACCGGCACGGCGGAGGCGGGGCGCACCGTGAGCTACACCTACGACGGCTGGGCGCGAAGAGTGAAAAGTGAGATAGTAAAAGGGTCAACACAGCTTTGGAAGTCGCCTTGGACCCTTTAACCTTTTCACGCTTTCACTGTTTCACGTAAACGGTGCGCCTTCGCACGCGCTTTAACATTTTTCCCTTTTGACTTCTTGCGAGGCTTCCTGAAATTTCAGAGCTCTGGAGAGTTCAGAGTTCTGCGTTCTGCGTTCTGAGTTTCAACTAAACTTCCATCGCCACGTGCGCCACGCGCCCGACAATCAAATCCGCCAGCGTGCGCCCTTCTTCGATGCGCATCACTTCCACCGCATACTCCGGGTTGTGCGGACGCAGCACCAGCAGCCCGGCATTCTCCTCCACCTCGACATACTTCACCGTGCACCCGTCATCCTTGCGCACCGCATACATGTTGCGCTCGCCCTTGCGATACCCGCGCAGCGAATTGTAATGACGATCCAGCAGCAGCGTGGACCCCGGCCCCATGCGCGGCCACATACTCATGCCCTCGCGCGGGTCCACCTTGATCAGCACAAACCGCGTCCAGTTCCCGCGCTGCCCCATCACGCCGGTGCCCGCTTCCGCATCCGAGTGGATCCGTTTCAGAAACGCCTTGCGAAACTTCAGCAGCTCCTTCACCTCTTCGCTGACAATCACTTCGCTGCCCGCCGCAATCTTGCCCTCCACCAGCGGCACGTCCACAAACTCGTCCTCGCCCGACTCCTTCAGCCCCGGCACCGCCGCGTGCTTGGCCACTTCTTTCGGGTCCAGCAGGTCATAGACGTTCAGCCCCAGCGCCTTGCACATGCGATCCAGCGCCGCCAGCTTCAGCCCGCGCTTCCGGTTCAGAAAATTCGAGATGTGCGCCTGCGTAAAATTCGTCCGCCGCGCCAGCTCCATCCCCGTCAGTTCCCCCGCCTCAATCCGCTTGCGCAACTCCCGTCGCAACCCATCCTGCATCCCTACAAAGCTCATTTGCGGCTCCTTTGACGCTGCCCGCCCCCGGCGAACGATGCGTTTATTACGAGCCTGCATTATATCGCGTAGCTATGCCAGCGCAACACAAAAAATGCGCCGGGCGAGCCCGAGGGCTGGCCCGCCCGGCCGGCGGCTGCGCGGCCTGCACTCCCAGGGCCGCGGCCTACCCCCGCCGCCAAGCTCACTGTCTCGCTTCCCGCACCTTCCAAGACGTCCCGCCGCACTTCGGGCATCGCCAGTAGCCCGCCGCGTTTCGCACCGCTTTGCTCAGGAAATCGTGCAGCGCAATCGCCGCCCGGCAAATCTCCGAGTTGCCGCACACCGCCTCCACGCGGATCTCTCGCTTGCACGCCGGGCACTGCAACCCTTCAACTGCGTTCACCGTCGCTTCGCTCATCATCGCGTTTTCCTCTTAGTTCCATCAGCCGCTCCAACGCCTCCATCGCATCCGGACCGTCCCCGTTCATGCTGAGTCCGCCATCGGCGGACGAAGCGCCTTCCTGCACGCACACCTTCAACTGGCGCAGCGCCTCCACCAGTTCCGCCAGCTTCCGCGTCACCGGCCGCACCATTTCCGCGTCCAGATGAATCGTTAGATTCTCCGCGCACATGAACAGCACCGCCGCGTCCGCTTCCATCTTCGTCAGCCGCAGCCGCACCTCCGTCCGCTGTCCCGTCGTCAAGTTTCGTTTGAACATTTCCGCCTCGCTCTTCTACGCGCCACTTCACACGCCACTAACCACTCGCCACTAACCACTCGCCACTAGCCACTCGCCACTAGCCACTGTTTTTTACCGCCTCCGCACCGTCGCATACGCGATCTGCGGCGCCAGCCGTCGCACCGCATACGCAATACCCATCGCCATCACCAGGTCGTCGTGCATTCCCTCCGGTGCGCGCATCTCTCCGCCCGCGTCGTACGAAAAATTTCGCATCTCTTCCAGCAGCCGCCGCGACTGCAACGCCGCCGGCGCGTCCCCCAGCATCGCCGAAAGCGCGCCCACCACTTGCGGCTTGGTGCTGGAATTCGTCGGCCATCCCGCATCCAACTCCCCCGGCCCGTGCCGGTACAGCCGCGCATAGCCGTGCCGGTAGCGCAGCGCATACAGCACCGCGTGCCCGTGATTGTTCCGCTCCACCGCCAGCAGCGCATCGTTGTACCGCCGCCCAAGCTGCGCCGCATACTCCGCGAACCGTTCCACCGGCCAGCGCACCGCCATTTCCAGGCACTGCATTCCCGTCTCGGCGTCAATCACTTGCGCCGTGGAAAAATCTCCATCCACTCGCCCTTCCGCCGTGTCCACACCCACGATGTACCGCCGCCCCGCCTCCGGCGCCGCCCATTCGTGCTCGCAGCCATTGTGCCGCACCACCACCGGCGAACTCACACGCGCCAGCCGTGCCGCAATCTGATCCAGCTCGAACACCGGACGCCCCGACGCCACAAAACACTCCACGTCGTTTTCCGCATACTCCTGCGGCCGCAACCCTCTGAAAGCCACCTGCAATTGCCGGCGAAATTTCAATTGCTCGCCCGTCAGCCCGAACTGCCGCACCAGCTCGCGCTCTTCCTCATTTGCCGCCTCGATGCACTCGCCCGCCAGCACCGGCACGCGGTAGCTCTCTTCCACCCACCACGGAAAAAAGTGCCGCACGTAGCCCGTATCCGGCGCCGCTTGCCACTCCCGATGGAAATATCCGCCCAGCCCTTTCGGCGTGGACTCGATATCCACCGTGCCCTCTTGCGGCACCGCCGCCAGCAACCCCGCCATCGTCTCTTCCGGCTTCCCCGGCCACTCCGAAACTTCCGACGCGTGCAGGTGATGTACCGTCAGCCCGCGCCCTGCCGCCGCGCTTCCCGCCGTATCCACGCGAAAGCGCGAATCCGACCGCGCAAACGCCAACTCCCGCACATTCGACCGCTCCGTAATCACCGCGTTCTGCACTTCCGCCGGCAAGTGCGCGTAGAACCGGTGTACGATGCGAAAGATCTGCTGCGCCGATTCCAGCGAATGCGCCACTTGCAGCGTGGTCGTGCCCGGCCGCAGCATCGTCAGCAGGAACAATCGCGCCGCAATGTAAGTTGTCATCCCCACTTGCCGCGCTTTCAGGATGATGTTTCGTTTTCCGCGCTCCCTCGCATAGTGTTGCTGCGCCTTGTTCGGCAGCAGATGCTCCAGCCGCCCCGTGCGCGTGCGAATCTTCAGCAGCAGCGGCGCCAGGCAATCAACCCACGTCACCGCATCCGGACTCTTGAATAGCCACTCTACGAGCGCCCCGTTCGTCCGCAGCCCCAGCCGGTCCCCAATCCTATAAAGCAGCGTATTCATCCTTCCTCTGCGTCCTCTGCGGTGAGTCCTTGCTTTTCGTTTTTCAGCAGCTCTCTCAAATTCCCCAAAATAGCCCGCTCAAACGCTGTCACTTCCTGCTCCGCCGTCGGCCCTTCTTCCCGCTTCAGCCCCACCAGCCGCGCCGCTTCCGCCAGCTCGAAAAACGCCTTCGCACCGCTCGTCTCCTTCACCGCTCGCGCAATCGCCCCTTCCAGCACCGGCACCAGCGCCTCCCGCAGCATCACTTGCGCGTACTCCCCCAGCGCCTGTTCCGTTTCCGCTTGCGCCAGCACCCGCTCGATCCCCGCGTCGTCCATCCCCGTGGCTGCGCGCATCGCCTTGCGCACTTCGCTCTCCCGCCACGTCGCTTTCACCGCTTCCACCACTCCCCGTAGGGGCGCTGCTTGCTGCGCCCCTAAGGGCGGCCTTACGCCGCCCGTCTGTTCTGCCGCCGCTTCCGTCTTTGGCTTGCGGGTTGGCCCGCTCGAACGCTTCGTCACCAAACACCTCCCGTATCGCCCGCGCCCGCCCCAGGCACGAACATTTGCCGATATACCGGAAGTACCTTTCCGGTCTCACAACCCGCAAACTCGCTATACGAAGGTCTCTGCCACTCAGGCTCAGCCTTACCACAAATTCGTTCTTCCACAGCTTCCGTTCCAGAGCCTGCTCCATCGTCACTCGACCTACCGCGCGTCCGTCGTTCGGCCCGCTTACGTATCGGGCACGCCCGTCCTCCCCGAAACTAATCCCGCCTGCTTGCCCGTGCTCCCTCATGTGTTCTACTGCGTCCAGCACTTCCAGATTGTCGGGATGGTTGTTCAGCGTATTTCGATCTTTGTGATGGACGATTTCTTGCGTCCGCAGCGTCCGCCCCAGCTTCACCATTGCCACCGCGCGATGCACCAGCATCCAGACCCGCACTCCTTCGCGACGCTGCAGCCAAACGCGCAAGTAGTGTCCGTACCGATGCGCCCGCGCCTCCAGCTTCTTCCAACAATCCTCTGCATCTGCAAAAGGCCCATACTTCCGCTCACACACGCGAAATCTTTTCGCAATCTCTCCAGCGCTCAAGTGGCGACCTCGCGCTTTCGTTAGGCTCGTCATACGCCGCCCGCTCCCGCTCTTTCCCCTCCGGCGCCAGCCCGCCCGGCCGCCACTTCCGCCACGGATGATTCGGCCCCGGCTTCTTCGGCTTGATCCTCGCCATCGCTTCCTCCCGCCAGCGGCTGCAGGTACTTCGCCCCCACCAGCAGCCAATACAGTGCGTCCACCGCTCGCCAATACGCCCGCCCCACCGCCGCTTGATTGCTGTGCAGCCGCTTGGCCGCCACCACTTCGCCCAGCCCGCGCAATCCCACCAGCGCCAGTACGGCCCGCTGAAATCTCGTCAGCGCTCCCAATAGCCGCTCCATATCCACAATCAGCGCCACGTCTCGTTCCAGTGCCCCATACACCTTGCCTTCGCGTTGGCTGCGCTCCGCCTCCTCCAGCATCGCGGACACTGGCCGCCCCGCCCGCCGGCACACCTGCTCGTACTGCCACAGCACCCGCGCCACCGCGCGCGCCCGCTCATACCCAGCGTCACTTCCGCTTCCCGCTCGCCCCACCTTCGTCATCATCCGCGTGGGAAACGTCTCACCAGGCAGCGGCCCCCTCGCCCCGTCTGCCTCCGTTCGCCTCCGCGATTCTTGCGTCACTGCTTTCACTTCTTTGTGCCCTCCGCGTCTTTTCCGCTTGCCCTCGGTCGGCCATCGGCGGATGAAGGGGTGCCCCTTTTCCTTTTTCCTTTTGCCTTTTTACTTTTTACTTTTTACTTTTTACTTTT
>JBOGNS010000049.1:0-3019 GCA_050747305.1 Candidatus Acidiferrales bacterium
GGCGCAGAGCGGCTGTGGCATCTGACGACCACCGAGCCGTACGTGAACTCGCTCGGCGCAATGAGCGGCAACCAAGCCGTCCAGCAGGTGGCCGCCGGTCTCGAAGCGATTTACGGCAGCGGCTGGCAAGTGGCGGCAGACAACAATCTCTCCGGCGAGATGTATCCCGACCAGAGCCTGTATCCTGCGAACAGTTGCCCGGAACTGGTGCGGCGCATCAATAAGGCGCTGCTGCGCGCGGATCAGATTCACCACGCGGAGGGCAAGCACGACACGCATTGGTTCGCGCCGATTGTCGCGGACGCGGAAGCGGGCTTCGGCGGCAATCTGAATGCCTTTGAGTTGATGAAGCAGATGATTGAGGCCGGCGCGGCCGGCGTTCACTTCGAGGATCAGCTTTCGTCGGCCAAGAAGTGCGGGCACCTAGGCGGCAAAGTGGTGGTGCCGGCGCGCGAGTTTGTGGATAAGCTGGTCGCCGCGCGGCTGGCCGCCGACGTGATGGGCGTGCCCACTGTGCTGATTGCGCGTACCGATGCGGATAGCGCCCGGCTGCTGCTGGCGGACGTTGACGCGCGCGACCGGGAATTCATCACCTCGAGCGAGCGTACGGTCGAAGGCTTCTTTCCATTTGCGGGCGGGCAGGACGCTGCCATCGCGCGCGGGCTGGCTTACGCGCCGTATGCGGATCTGCTGTGGTGCGAAACTTCCACGCCGGATCTTGGGGAAGCGCGGCGCTTTGCCGATGCCATCCACGCCAAGTTTCCCGGCAAGATGCTGGCGTACAACTGCTCGCCGTCATTCAACTGGGAGAAGCACCTCGATGCCGGCACGATCGCTAAATTCCAGCGCGAATTGGGCGCGATGGGCTACAAATTCCAGTTCGTCACGCTGGCCGGCTTCCACGCGCTGAATCTCAGCATGTTCGAGCTGGCACGCGCCTATAAGCAGGAAGGCATGACCGCCTACTGCCGTTTGCAACAGCAGGAGTTCGCAGTGGAGCAGGAGGCTGGATACGCCGGCGTGAAGCATCAGCGCTTCGTCGGCACCGGCTACTTCGACTTGGTGGCGCAAACCGTGAGCAAGCACTCATCCACCACTGCCCTCGCCGAGTCCACTGAGTCGCAGCAATTTCACGGCAAGAGCACCTTGCAGCCGCCGGTCGAGCCGCCCGCGCCGGAACACACCAGCACCGACTGAGGCTGTCTTCGCGCGAGGGTGTCGGCTCCACGTTGGCCCGACCCCTGAACCGGGCGTCCTTCGAATTCAGGATGATTTGGCCTCTCGGCGGTCTGCAACATCACCCTTGTGGCTTGGCGGTGCTCCAGCCCAGCACGAGCCGAAGGCTAACCCTCTCCGCTTTTCGGCAGTTTGCACCACTACGACTCTCGGAGTATGGATACATCTGGCAGTCGGCGTATGGACTAGCGTGCCTCGACGTTTTAGCATCCAATCCCGCTTTGCGCCCCGGCGATGGGCTGAAAGCACTGCGCCTGCACGTGAAGGATCGGCGCGGCGATCCGCTGGCGCTGGTTTGGAGGGGAAGGATTGCGACCGCGGATCCTGATTGTGGATGACCATGCGGTGATGCGCGAAGGCCTCCGTACTTTGCTTGGCACGCTGCGCCCGCAATGGGAAATTTGCGGTGAAGCGGCCGACGGGCAGCAAGCCATCGAATCCATCAAAGCTCTGAAACCCGACGTGGTGATACTCGACATCACGATGCCCGTCATGGGCGGGCTGGAGGCGGCCTCGCGCATCCGCAAGCTTGATCAGAAGTGCCGCATCCTGATGTTCACGATGCACGAATCAGCAACGGTGAAAGCGGAAATCGCG
The DNA here is from genome assembly GCA_050747305.1 of Candidatus Acidiferrales bacterium. GTDB lineage: Bacteria > Acidobacteriota > Terriglobia > Acidiferrales > UBA7541 > JBOGNS01. Next base: position 1,834 of record JBOGNS010000049.1, read on the forward strand.
AAGGCCGGGGGCCACGGCTACGTCCGCAAATCGCAGCCCGGCCGTGATTTGGTGGCCGCGATCGATAGGCTGCTCAACGGCTCAGCACCTGGATTGACAAAGGAGCCTGCGTGGTAGCACTCCCTGACGTCGAGCGAAGCAAGTTGCGGGAAAGCGAGCAATGCCTGGACCACAGGCTGCTCCAAAGAGAGGATGAGGAGCGGCGGTGCATCGCGCGCCAGTTGCATGATAGCGCCGGCCAGTTGCTGACGGCGCTCGGACTGAACCTATCAGCCGTCGAAGAGGGGCGCGAAGGGCTGGCGGCGGCATCGGCGCGCGCACTGTCTGAAAGTTTGAAGCTGGTGCAGGAGTTGTCGCGCGAACTGCGCGCCGTGTCGCACCTGCTTTACCCACCGCTGCTCGACGACGTCGGCCTCCTACCCACCCTGCGCTGGCTGGCGGAAGGATTCGCGCAACAAGACGGCATTCAGGTCGCGCTGGACGCGCCGGAAGACTTTCCCCGGCTCCCGTCGCAACTGGAAGTCGCGCTTTTCAGAATTGCCCAGGAGAGTTTGACCAACGTGGCCGAGCATTCCGGCAGCGCCGCCGCCGACATTCGTCTGGCCTCCGATGGATGCACCGTTCGCCTGGAGGTCGCCGATCAGGGAAGGGGCATCGCGGCCACGAATGGACTGAGCAAGCAGGGTGCACCGCCGCAGTTTGGTGTCGGGATTCACGCCATGAGAGAGCGCGTGCGGCAGTTAGAAGGTGAATTGGAGATTCGTTCCGCGAGCACCGGAACCATTGTGTCGGTTGCACTGCCGATCGCCCAGCCTGCTCTTCGTGCTGCCCGGTAAGCGCCTTAAGCTGCAACTACGCGAAGTCAGAAACGCATATAATATTCAGCTTGTACGCGGCCATTTTGTGGCGAGCGTGTGTGGAGTATCGCTCGCGAAGGGGAGCAATGTGCCGAAATATTAAGACGCTGTTTAATTTTGCGCCGCCGGCAAGTGATGAGGAGATACGCGCCTCGGCCGAGCAGTTTGTGCGCAAGCTGAGCGGCTTCACGCAGCCGTCGAAAGCCAACGAAGAGGCATTTGACCGCGCGGTGCGCGAGGTCACCGACGCCGCGCAGCGGCTCATCGATTCGCTGGTCACCGCCGCGCCGCCGCGCGACCGCGCCGCAGTGGCCGCCCAAGCGCGCGCC
>JBOGNS010000050.1:0-6482 GCA_050747305.1 Candidatus Acidiferrales bacterium
CTACTACGATCCGAAAAATATGCAGTGGGGCGCACTGCGCGTTTTCAACGATGATGTGATCCAGCCCGGCCAGGGCTTCGGCATGCACCCGCATCGCGATATGGAAATCGTCACCTATGTGCTGGAAGGTGCGCTGGAGCACCGCGACTCGCTGGGCAACACGGGCGTGATTCGTCCCGGTGAAGTGCAAGTGATGCGCGCCGGAACCGGCATCGTGCACTCGGAGTACAACCATTCGAAGAAGGAGCCGCTGCGCCTGCTGCAACTGTGGATTCTGCCGCGCACCAAAGGGCTCGCGCCGCGCTGGGAGCAGCAGCGCTTTTCCCCCGCCGATCGCGCGGGGAAGCTGCTGCCCGTGGTGTCACCCGGCAGCGGCAATGGCAAACGTGATGGCTCCGCTGCGATTCCGGGCACGATGCAGATTGATCAGGACGCGACGATTTATCTTTCAGCACTGGCTGCCGGGCAGCAGGCCGCGCACGCTAGCGCCGCGGGGCGCAAGGCGTATCTGTTCGTCACCGATGGCCAGATCGAAGTCAATGGCTCCACGGTGGCCGCAGGCGATCAGGCCCGCATCGCCAACGAGCCTAAACTTGCCATCACCGCGCAGAAGGGTGCTGAGTTTATCCTTCTGGATTTGCCATCGTGAAGCGGGCTGACGTCAGCTCACAGTCGACAGCTAACAGCTCACAGTAAGACCATAGCTTGTCGACTGTGAACTGTTAGCTGTCGGCTGTTAAGCTCTCGTTGCGTCGGACCGCACGCGGGTTCCCGCTCGCGGCGGTTTCAGGGGGCCTAAGGCATACATCAGGAGCGTGCACATGACCATCATCCCGAGGGTTCTTGCTTTCGCCGGCAGCACGCGTACCGGCTCGCTGAACAAGAAACTGCTGCGCGTGGCGGCGGCCGCCGCGCGCGATACCGGCGCGGAAGTCACCGTGGTCGATCTGCGCGACCTTGCGCTGCCGTTGTATGACGGCGATCTCGAGGAAAGCAACGGCCTGCCCGAAGGCGCAAAAAAATTGAAGGCGCTGCTGAAGGCGCACCACGGGCTGCTGCTGGCCTGCCCGGAGTACAACAGCTCCATCTCCGGCGCGCTGAAAAATGCCATTGACTGGGCCTCGCGCCCGATGGAGGGCGAAAGGCCGCTCGAGCCATTCACCGGCAAAGTGGCCGCGCTCACCAGCGCCTCAACCGGCGCGCTGGGCGGCTTGCGCGGCCTGGTGACAGTGCGCAGCATCCTCGGCAATATCGGCGTGCTCGTGCTGCCGGAGCAAGTCTCCGTGAGCAAAGCGCACGAGGCCTTCGCGGAAGATGGCTCGCTCACCGACGCGAAGCGCCTGGCCTCCATCAAGTCGCTCACCGCCAAACTCGCCGACACCATCCGCAAGCTGCACTCACCTGGGTTGTAACCTTGCAATAGGTATGACTTTGCGTTTATCATTGACCGGTAGAGGGCCACCGAGAGCAACCGCTCATGCTGTCCTCTCAACCATGCAACGCAACCTCCGAGTCTTCCCCGGTGACTTTTTCGACAGTTTTTCGACAAGATTTGCACCGCTTTAGTGTGGAAAACCTTAAGTTTCAGTTGTTTCAGAGGAGCGGCGCGGCTAAGCTTTCTGCTCCCAGGTCGCAAGCGATGGCGAGAGCAAAAAAATCTTCGGGCCAGATCCTCCTGTTTCCCACCGGAGTACAGGAGCAAGCGGAGCCCCACACGCAAGAGAAATCCCTCGGTAAGGCAACCACGAGTCACGCCCCAGGACGGACACGTAGCTTTGAAGCCGTTCTTTCCGGAACCTACCGCAAAGATCCAGAAGGCTTGAAACTCATATATCACCACCTTGCAGACTTGGGATGTCTAATTCTTAGCCCGAGCAACGTTGAATACGCTCGCGAAGTGGACGGCTTCGTCTACATGCGAGGTGAGGAACAGCAGGCCCCCGAATCAATCGAATTGCGTCACCTTGATGCTATACAGAAGGCGAGTTTCGTGTGGCTTCATGCGCCCGAAGGCTACGTCGGTCCTACCGCGTCGCTGGAGGTTGGCTTTGCGCATGCAAATGGAATCCCGGTCTTTGCGAGAAACCCACTTCAAGATCCGATTTTGCAATCGTTTGTCAAGCTCGTGAAATCGCCGGATGAAGTTGTCAATCGTCTAGTCTCAGGTGGATACTTTATACCTTCGCCTGGAGTGTCGGCCTTCCAAAACTACTACAGGCGAATCGCCGCTCACCGCGGGTACGAAAAAGAGGACGCCAAGGATTGCCTGGTCCTGTTATTCGAGGAAGTAGGAGAGCTAGCGCGCGCGATCCGTCAACGCGAGAAGATGGTTCGCCATGGTGACCTCCGCGACACAAGCGAGGCGCAGGAATTGGCTGACGTTTTCATCTACGCAGTGCACCTTGCAAATACGCTGGGCCTAGACTTGTCCAGGGCCGTGAGGGACAAAGAAACCCTTAACGTAGAAAAATTTCTAACCAAGCTACAATCCTATAGATGATCAGTTTCACCGAGCTTGTTTCGGCCCGCCTAGAGCTGCAGGACTTTTGTCAACTGCATTTTCGAAGCGTCCTTGCTTTCCGCTCGGACATTGGCTTTAAGATTCAGGCGGGAAAGGTCGAATCACCGAAGAAAATCCATCTCACAACAAGTGCAACATGTTTCGAGTCGCTCGAGGATTGCCCACAACGTTTTAAGCAGAAGCACGACAATGAAAAATTCGACATCCTTAGTGAACGCAAGAGATTTGCCGAGGAGGCGCTGAAGCTTCCACAACCGCAGTGGGAATCGGATGAATCGGCGCATGTTTATTGCAGGTGCCGTTCTCTTCCGTACATGCTCCGAGTGTCGGATAAAATTCCCCCGGAACTAGACAAGCACATTGCATATATTCTTTGGCAGCTTGAGGACGATCTAAACAGATTTGCGATTGGCGAAGTCAAAGAGGCCTCCAACCGGACGGATTGGTATCCGCCAAATGCTTTCCACACTTATTGGTGTCTAGAACTCTTCGACCAGCTTCAGACCCGGTTCGAGGACTCCGGCGAGGATTTGCGCAAGAAGCATGACGTCATCCGTCGCCAACAGCGCATGCTACTTTGGGCTGAAAACACTTTAGGCCGCCAGATTGCTCTTCATACTTGCGGCTCACCCGACCTCGACACTGATCAGCTCGCCTGGGCTTTGGTGATTCGTGTTCGATTTGGCGAAATCCCGCCTTCCAACCTGGGCGCACAAGACTTTGTCAGGCAGGCGTTGCATTGCTTGTTCGAAACGCAACTTAAGATCGGTATCTGGCCTCGCTACAAGCCCCTTTTTCATTATCAGCGGACGGGGAACGCCTATTGCTACGTTTTCGAAACCTTTGCGGCTTTCCTGAAGACCGTCCTGTCGAAGGAGAAGGAACAAGAACGACTATTCCTTATCAGGGAGTTGAAACGCTACAGTGAGAGTCTGCTTCGATTGTGGCGGTACGCACAATTCACAGCAACGCTACTTGGAGTGGACATTGGAAAGCAGACGCAAGCGTGGTCCTCCGGGCATCGAACTAATGATCCCCATCCTGAAGGATGGGCAACGGCGAGCGTATTCGCCTTTGCACAGGCTCTGCGACGGTTAGTTGGGATTTGGACTCGCGACGAAGCATTGAATGGCCTTAACGCTTTAACAACGGATCCGCCCGAAAAGGCCACAAATCTGATTGAGGAACGCGGGGACACTTGGGGCAATACAGGTGGAAGAACGGCCGCCCAGGAGTTATCGAACCTTTTCGTTGGACCCCTCACGTCGGCCGCGTCGCCCAGGTCCTTACGTGCGGAACCTGATGACTATGTGATTCGCAAGGACGATAGCACTGGTGAAGATCAGGCAAGAGCGGCGATTCTCTTCGGCCCGCCCGGTACAAGCAAATCCACGCTGGCCAAATCCGTTGCTGGGGCCATTGGTTGGGACTATATCGAACTGCATGCTTCCCATTTTGTGGCTAATGGCCTACCTGAGATCCAGCGGACCGCGGACGACATTTTCCGCAAACTCATGCAGCTTGATCACGCTGTGATCTTGTTCGACGAAATCGATGAGTTAGTTCGGGAGCGTACTATTGAACCGGACGCGTTCGGACGCTTCCTGACAACAAGCATGCTCCCCAAATTGGCGGAGCTTTGGAAGCAACGTAAAGTTGTCTACTTCGTTGCGACCAACCACATCGAGTACTTTGATCAGGCTATAAAAAGAAGCGAAAGATTCGACGTCGTCCTGTTGGTGAATTCGCCGTCGTATGAGAAAAAAGTTGCGGAGTTAAGGAGGCGCTTGGGTAAGCCAGATTTGGTCTTCGAGCCGACTTTCGAAGAAATCGAGAGCGAGCTTAACTCGGCAGGAATGCATGCTCCACCTTCCGAACATACGGAATTGACATCCGAAAACGCACTGGCCAAGTTCGTATTGCTAAGGTGGGATCAAATGGCGGAGTTAGCTCACCATCTGACAGGCCGTCTCGGCGCAAATGAAAGGTCGATATCAAAGGGCACGCTGACAAGCGCCCTTGCTGCGATGTCGGACCTTCGCCTCAAGAGAAAATCGACCTATTATAAGTACGTCCGCGATCGGGACTACGAGCAGCGCGACTACAACATGCGTGGGGCACAGTAAGGGCCACGGTCACTGATGTTTCTGTCCTTACCCTTCCGAGACTCGGCGATAGACGGCGATCTTGATGGCCAGGCCGCCTCTGCTGAAGCGCGATAGTGCTTCCGGCGCGGCTCGATCTGTTTGGCGGTCAGGCGGTGTCACGGTTGCAGACGAACGCCAGCGGGCCTACCATGAAGAGAGGGCTCCGCATCCAAGGATCAGGAGGTAGCACTCCCATGAAAGCGCGAGTTTTAGTTGGAGTTGTCGCAGCCGCCGGGCTGGTATGGGTACCGGCCGTGGCTGCGCAATCACAGTCACAGGGCCAATCGCAGTCGCAGACCGAGGGGCAGTCGCAGTCGCAATCGCCGTCGCAGCAGATTTCGCGAGGGGAATCGCTGGGCGAGGCGGCGCGGCGCATGCGCGAGCAAAAGCGCATGGCGTCGGTAACCGAAAAGGTGTGGACCAACGACAACATCCCTACCGGCGAAATCGGACTGGTGTCACGAGCGCCGAACGCCGATGAGTTTGCCATCGCGGTTGGAAGAGAGGAGCCGGGCGCGACGGGAGCGCCAGCGCCGTCGCCGGAGGAAGAAACGGCACGCGCTGCGGCGGAGACTGCGGTGGCCGAAGAGAAAGCGCGATTGGCAACCCTGAAGAATGATCTTTCGCTGCTCCAGCGCGATTACGATCTGAGCCGCCAGCAGTTCTACAGCAATCCCGGCTACGCCGACGACCAAGCCGGACAGCAGAGACTCAATGCCCAGCAAGCGCAGATCGATGCGAAGACCGCAGAAATCGCCGCCACCGAAGCGCGCGTAACCGCGCTCGAGCAGGAATTGGCCGCGGTCAACGAGCGGCTGGGCCCCCGTCCGGTTACGCCTCCCACGCCCGCGGAGTTGCAGGCGCAATGGGCAGCGCGGATTGAGCCGCTACAGCGCGAGCTGCAAGCGGTGGAGGCGGAGATCGCGCGTGTGCGCGCCCAGATCCCGAGTACTGCTGCGCCTTCGAGCGCCGCCGGCAACGACTTCACGCAAGACCAGCTTAACCGGCTGGAGGGTCGCCGCGCCGACCTGCAACGCCAGATCGTTGCCATCCAGGAAGACGCGCGGCGCGCCGGGGTACCGGCGGGCTGGACGCGGCCTCTGTAGCGGCTGAGGCGCGCCTTTGCAGTCGCGTGACGACCGGAAGGAATGGCGACCTGAAGGTCGCCGCTACACGCGCTAGTTTCCACCCAGGATAATCGGCAAGCCATCCTTGCCGCTGCCGATCACTACGACCTTGGCGTTGGCGCTGGTGGCCAGCTTTTCCGTGGCTTCGATGCCTTTCCAGGTGAGCAATTGCTGGCTGATGCCCTGCGCGACGATGCGCTGGAAATCCGCGATGCCTTGCGCCTCGATGCGCTTGCGCTCGGCTTCCTGCTTCTCGCGCTGAAGGATGAATTCCATGCGCAGCGCTTCCTGCTCGGCCTGCTGCTTGGCTTCGATGGCCGTCTTGAGCATGGCCGGCAACTGCACGTCGCGCAGCAGCAAATCCTCCACGATCAGCCCGCGTTCGCCCAACTGCTTGGCCAGGTCAGCCTTGATCTGGTTGGCGACCGCTTCGCGCGCGCCGGTGTAAAGCGCGTTGGCGGTGTGCGCGCCGGTGGCGGAGCGAATGGCCGAGCGCAGGTTGGGCTCCACCACCTTCTGTATGTAGTCTGGGCCGATGCGCTGGAACACGTCTGAAGCCTTCTCGTAGTCCAAGCGAAGCAGCAACGTGGTGTCCAGCGTGATGAGCAGGCCTTCGTTGGAAGGCACGCTGGCGGTTTCCGTGAGTTCGATGGTGCGCACGCTCATGGTGTGGTTGAACTTGAACGG
>JBOGNS010000051.1:0-3054 GCA_050747305.1 Candidatus Acidiferrales bacterium
CACCTGGCTCGCTCCGGCGCGCGCACCGTGAATCCGCAGGCGCTGGAAGCCTACCTGCTCGGCCGCTTCCACTGGAACAAGCGCACCCCGGAAGCCTTCACGCTCGCGCTCGCCGAGTTCGAACGCGCCGTCGCCATCGACCCGCAATACGCCCCCGCCTACGCCGGCATCGCCGACGCCTATGCTGTGATGATGGATTACAACCTGATGCCTGCCCGTCAGACACTCCCCAAAGCCGAGGAGGCCGCGCGGAGGGCCCTGGAGATTGATGAAACGCTGGCCGAGGCCCACGTTTCGCTAGCCTGGTTGATGGTCGGGGGACTAGAACTCGATGAGGCCGAGCGCGGCTTCCAGCGCGGCCTTGAGCTCAATCCGGGTTACGCCACCGGTCACCACTGGTACGCGTTGTTCCTCGCCACGCTCGGGCGCACCGATGATGCGCTGCGCGAAATCCGCCGTGCCCAGGAGCTTGAACCGCTTTCGCTGATTATCAGCGCCAATTCTGCCTGGTGCCTCTACCTCGGCCGCCGTTTCGACGAAGCCATCGCGCAGGCTCAGCGCACGATTAAACTGGACCCCAGCTTCGCAGTGGCGCACGAGTATCTCGCGCAAGCCTTCGCTGCGCAGGGCCGCTTCGATGAAGCCATCGCAGAAATGCAGCGCGCCGTTGCGCTCTCCCCCGGCACGCAGTCCTACCGCGCTGAACTTGCCGCCCTCTATGCTTTTGCCGACAGAAAGAAAGAGGCCCAGGGTCTTCTTAGTGAGCTACTTACAGAAACGCGTTATGTGTCGCCCTACGACGTCGCCGTCATTTATGTGGGACTCGGCAACAAGGACGAGGCGATCCGGCAGCTAGACGAGGCTTGGGAACGACGCGGCGTACGTTTGGCCTACATGAAGGTGCATCCGTGGTTTGATTCGCTGCGTACCGACCCGCGTTTTCAAAAGATGCTTGGTCGCTTGAGCACTCCTCGGTAAACCTCTACGGATTCATTGTTTGTCGCCAAAGGGCTGCCATGTGGGCCCAGGCCATGACTCTAGGCCAAAATCTGGCCGGTTGTCTTTCGGACGCACACCAACACCGGCGGCATACAGGACACTTTCGCTCACCCCGTCTAGACCCAATGCCCGATCAATCTTCGAATCTCCCAACGCCATGGTGGAGAATGCCGCCAACCCCAGCCACGTCGCCACCAAGCAAATGTTCTGACATAAATGACCGGCATCCAGCAGCAACGCGCGATAAGCTCGGGAAAATGGATATTTCCATTGCTCACGGGCAAATACTGATGTGAGGAACAACAGGACTGGAGCCGCACGCGTCCACACCTGTTCAGGCAGGAGGGTTGGCAGCCAAGGCTTGTTCACCCAGCGCCCGTCCGGGCCAGCAAGCTGTTCAAGAGCGTGTAGATCAGCGGCATAATGATAGATCCCTCGCTGCAACCCATCCACACGCAATGCCAGCACGTAGACTTCGATGGGATGCCGCGAGCCACATGACACCGTCGTCTTAAGCGCCAGCCGGCTGCGCCGTGGCGCCTCCACCCACTGCTGCACACGTGCGGTCAAACCCAATAACGTGCTGAGTTGCTCTTTGGTGACAGCTTGGCGTGAAAAACGCCGCCAAGTCCGGCGACTCAACAATACTTGAGGGAATTCTCCTTGCTTGGATGGTTCCGGTAGGGGTAGAGGCCGTTTACCTGGGTATCGTTTTACAGATGGCGGAACAGGCCACGACCGGGTCCGCTCTCTTGCAAGACGCGTCTCCCGCAGCGCACCTGACGTGTACACCATGTTCTTCGTGCTGAAGTGAAAAAAGCCGGCACTCGGGTGCCACTCGCTCCAACGCGCGAACGCGCCGTCACGCAGATTCGCGGATCGGTCTGAACGCTCAAGCAAACTGTGCGCATAAAGCTGCTGCACCGCTCTGTGGATTGAGCGTTCGTCATATTCTAAGAATTCGTGGGCAGCGGCCTTAACAGTTCTCCAGTCCCCGAAAAAATCGAGCACCCGGTGGGCTAGCGGGCTCGCGCTAACGCGGCAGCCAGCGGCGTAATTCTCAAGGACCAGCCGCCCACCCTTCCAATACGATACGATATTGGGCGACCGTCGGTACCGAAACTCCGGCATAACCCTGATCCCGCGAAAAGTGACTCGCCTCGGCGCGCGCCCGCCAAGCCCACGGTTGTTTCACCCTTTTATCCGAGACAGCTATTGAACGTCGAGCATGTCTTGGTGTTAAACACATAGTACGCCTCTGGGGATTTCAAATCCTTAGCCCCCAGTTCGAGTTTCTTTTGCCGAATCGCGACCGGCTTGCTTCCGTCGCCTCGGCCCATCCGTTTGATTCTCCGCTCATTCACTGAGTTCGCCATACATCCTCCTTCATCCGAATAGTCGAAAAATCCGGCGCGGGCGAGGTCTTCATCACCCTAGCCTAGACTGACGCTAAATACAGCAACGGCTGGCGTCCTGTCAAGTAAATTTAGTCTGTGAATAATTCTGATGAGCTGGATGAGCCGAAGTGGAGGTCGGGAATGCTATCTCTTGGCCGCGAACCGACCCCGGCGGCATATAGGATCGCCTCACCGACGCCATCAATTCCCAATGCCCGTTCAATCCGCGAATCGGCCAGCGCCATGGTCGCGAACGGCGCGAGGCCCAGCCACGTCGCTACCAGATAAAATGTCTGGCACAAGTGACCCGCATCGGCCAGCACGATGCGGTACGCCCGCGCAAACTGGTACTTCCACTGCACGCGCGGCATCACCGCCGTCATCAACACCAGCGCTGCAGCGCCGCTAAACCAATGCTGGCCCGCGAGCCAACGCACCATTTCGCGCGAGCTCGCGCCGCGCCGCAGCCGCTCCAGCCGGTGCCGGTCTGCCGCGTAATGATAAATCCCGCGCGGCAATCCCGCCACGCGCAGCGCCAGCACGTACAGCTCGATGGGATGCCGCGCGCCGCCCGAGGGCGACGTCTTCAGCGCCAGCCGGCCCAGCGGCGGCACATCGAGCCAGCGCTGCACGCCGCCGGTCAGACCCAGCAGGGTGC
>JBOGNS010000052.1:0-4328 GCA_050747305.1 Candidatus Acidiferrales bacterium
TGAGCGCGCTCGGTTCCGTGCCGCTGGATGACTTTCTGGCCCGCGGGCTGATGGAGGCGCAGAGCCTGCTGATTCTCGACCTGCACAAGTGTACGCGCTGCGACGCCTGCGTAAACGCCTGCGCGGAGTCGCACAACGGCGTTACGCGGCTGATCCGCGAAGGGCTGCGCTTCGATAAGTATCTGGTGGCCACCTCGTGCCGCCAGTGCAACGACCCGTACTGCATGGTGGGTTGTCCGGTGGGCTCGATCCGGCGGCGCAACTCGCTCGAGATCATCATCGAAGACTGGTGCATCGGCTGCGGGCTGTGCGCGAAAAATTGCCCGTACGGCAACATCAACATGCATCCGTTCGGCGATGAGCATCCGGCGCCGGAAGCGTCAGGGAAAAAGGCGCAGGTGCAAATGAAGGCCACCACCTGCGACCTGTGCGCCGACCACAGCGAGCCGAACTGCGTCTATGCGTGCCCGCACGATGCCGCGCACCGCGTGGATCCTAAAAAATTCTTCTTGAACTATCAGAAGTGATGCGACCAGGCAGCCTCTTGGCCCAGATGAAGGCGAACCGTGCAGATTGACCGCTCCCATCGCCCGTGGTTGATCGCCACGCTCATCCTGCTGGGCGTCGCAACCGCGGGCTACATCCCCTACAGCGTGCTTTCGGTTCACGGGCCCAGCGGAGGCAGTTGGACCGGCCTTGCCTACGGCTTGGGGGCGTTCGGCGTAATGTTGTTCGCCGGCCTGCTGGGCGTGCGGTCGCGATTTCCGGTATGGCGCATCGGCCGCGCGCGCACCTGGATGAAGGGTCATCTGTGGCTGGGCGTGCTGGCGGCGCCGCTGATCCTCTTTCACAGCGGATTCCAATTTGGCGGGACGCTGACGACAGTGCTCACCCTTCTGACCTTGCTGGTGGTGGCCAGCGGCATATTCGGCGCCCTGCTGCAACACTACCTGCCGCGGATCATCACGGTGCAAGTCCCGCACGAAACCATCTACGAGCAGATGGATGCGGCGCGCCGTCACTTGAGCGAAGAGGCGGCCGCAATTGTGGCCGCAGCGCAAGCGGCGGTGGAGCCGGAGGTGCAGGAACCAGCAGGCGATCCGTCGCTGCCCAAAACCTTTCGCCTGGCCGCGATGCTGGATGCGCAGGCCAAACTGGATCAGAAGGAGACCGTCCTGCTGGTGCGCTCGGATCCGAAGGCCGTTGACCGCTTTCACTCTTTCTACCGGCTGGAGGTGGAGCGGTTCCTCGCCGCGCCGGACGACGGCCAGCATGCCCTGGGAACCGCCGCGCAGGCGGGTATGCGTTTCAAGCAGTTGCGTACCATGCTGCCGCAACGCTTGCACGAAGCTGCGGACGATCTGGAGAGCATCTGTGAAGAAGTGCGGCAGCTCAACCGGCAGGCGAAGCTTCATCGCTGGCTGCATGGCTGGCTGCTGCTGCACATTCCGCTTTCCTACGTCGTTTTGTTGCTGGCAGCGATTCACGCAGTGATGGCGCTGCGATATTGAGAATGGCTATTGTGCTGAATTCGCGATTCAGGTGAACCGGCGTGGCGCGAAAAGAGCGCACCACAAAACAACTGGCCCAGGGCATTGACCTGGACTACCTGAAGAAGCCGCACCCATTTCGGCGCTGGCGCTTATTTCTGTCCGTGGGAGCGCCTGCGGTGGCGCTGCTTTGGATTCTGGGCATGGCTGTAGCGGGACGCCAGCAGATTTACAGCAACGGCCGGATGACCACCGCGCATGCCGTGTTCGGCGCGCAATGCGATGTGTGCCACACGCAGACGCTGGGCTTCTTCCGCAAGCACGTAAACGATAAGGCTTGTCTCGAATGCCACGACGGCCCCACCCATCAGGACAATCAAACGTTCACGCCCGCGTGCGGTTCCTGCCATTTGGAACATCAGGGCGAGGTGCGGCTGGCGGCGGTTGCCGATGCGTCATGCACGCAGTGCCACGCCGACCTGAAAGCTGCGTCCGGCGAGCCGCGGTTCGCGCGCGTGATTCACGGCTGGCTCACGGACCATCCGGAGTTCGCCGCGGTGCGAAAGAACGAGGATCCCGGCGCCATCAAGCTGAATCATCAGGTCCACATGAAAGCGGGGCTGCGCGGGCCGAAAGGTCCGGTGCAAATGGAGTGTAGCGACTGTCACCGTGCCTCGACGGCCGCGGGTGCGTGGCCGTATCAATCGGCTGAATTAGTGAGTGCTGTCAAACAACCGCCGCCGATGCCGCCGCACGAAACCACCGCGCCATCGCGCCGCAGCTCGCGCTACATGGCGCCGCCGACCTACGCCGCCACCTGCGCGGCATGCCACTCTCTGCGCTTTGATGCGCGCCTGCCGGAGCACGTCCCGCATGCGGCGCCTGAAGTGGTGGTCGCATTCGTTCGCCAGCGCTACGCGGAATTCATCGCGAAGAATCCGGCTGAGATGAGCCGCCATCCGGTTCGCGAGGGCCGCTTGCCCGATTCACCACCGTCACCGGCGCCGCCTGCCACGCCGGCCGAGTGGATCGAGCGGCAACTCGCCAGCGCCGAAACTCTGCTGTGGCGAAAAACCTGCGCCGAGTGCCACACCCTTGTCCCGCAGGGCGCTGGGCGCCCGCCGCGCGTGACGGAGCCCAACATTACGCCGCTGTGGATGCATCAGGCGCGCTTCGATCACGAAACGCATCGCCTGCTGGATTGCGCCGCCTGCCACGCCGCCGGGCAAAGCCAGGAAACCGCCGATCTGCTGCTGCCGGGGATTGCCACTTGCCAGCAATGTCATTTTGGCGGGAACACCAGCGCCGGGGATTCCTGCTCGCTCTGCCACACCTACCACGACTGGAGCCGCGCGAAACCCGCCCCCGGGCGCTTCAGCCTCGACAAATTGCTGCGCGGAACGAGCGATTAGATAAGCTAACAGCCGACAGCTTACAGCTCACACCTTCCGTGCAGCCGTGAACTGTCGGCTGTGAGCTGTCGGCTGTCAGCGGACGGTGTACGGCTGGCCGTTGCGCAGGTACAGCCGCTCGGCTTCGGCGCGATTGAAGGGACGCGCGCCGCGGCGTCCGAAGACGGCGAGTTGGTTCCCGCTTTCATCCACGGCGCGGTCGCGGTCAGTGCCTTCACTCACGGCGAGCGCAGGGCCGTGCGTGTGATAGCTGGCGATAAGCTGCGGATTGGGGCGCGGGCTGAAACCGTAGTGGCCGGGCACTGTCTCCGGCGAGATAAGCTGCACGACCCGGAAGCCGTTTTTGCCATCGGCGACGTAGGCGAAAACGCTGGCGCTGGTCATGCCCACCTTGACGTCGCGCGTGTCGCTGAGCTTGCCGCCTGCGTTAAACACCTGGTCGAGCTTGGGCTGCTCGGGCTTCTCGATGTCGATGATGGCGAGCCCCTGTTTGCCTCCCGCGACATAGGCGTAGGTGCGCGCGAGATAGAGGTTACGCGCGTCGGGCAGCGGCACCAACGTGCCTGCGATGCGCCGCGGCTGGCTAAGATCGGAAATGTCGAGCACCTTGAGCCCTTCGCGGTCCACCACAAACGCGTAACGAAATTGCACCTGGATTCCCTGCGGCTCTACCAAATCCGGCGCACCCATTTCCGCCGCGATGCGCGGCGCGAGCGGGTTCGACAGGTCCACAACCACCAGCCCGCGATTGCAGAGAATGTAGGCATACGTACCGGCAAGCGTGATGCGACGCGCGCCGGCGAGCTTGCCTTCGGGATTGAAGGCCAGCGCGCGCTTCAGGAAATTATTCGAAGGGTTGCCGTCGAGCAGCGTGCTCACTCCCGGAGACTTGCTTTTGGGGTCGGCATCGCCGATCACCACCAGCCCTTCCTCTGCATCGGTGACGTAGAGGTACGCATACAGAGGATGAATGGCTTGCTCCTCATTCTCCGGCAAGCGCGTGCGCGCAGGATCGATCGCCAGGGTGGAAGGAGAGGCAACGGCTGTGGCGTTTTTGGTTTTCACGTACAGGCGCTGGCCCACTGGTGAGACGGGCGCCGTGACCAGCCGCTCCGAGAATCCTTTGTTGGCGATGTTCGCCACATCGTAGGCGCGGAAGCCGCCCGGGCCGAGCGCGGCGTAGAGATATTCGCCGCGCAACTGCACGTCGAGCACGTTTCCGGGATGGTGGTGCGCTTCCTGCAATTCACCGTCGCGCTGGCGGTGACGCGCGAAGTTGCGCGGATAGGCTACGCGGTGAAATTCGCTGCCAATCACCGCCGCCGGCTCGTCCAGCTCGGCCACCGCGACGGCCTCGAAGCCTTCCTTGCCGGTGGCCACGTAAGCGTAAGAACCCATGAAATTCGTGAGGTTCGTGCCTTGCAGC
>JBOGNS010000053.1:0-2348 GCA_050747305.1 Candidatus Acidiferrales bacterium
CCCGCCACCCCGCCGCCCGCCAAGCAGTAGAGGCGGAAAATAGAAAATAGAGAATGGAAAAGAGGCCACGGCGCAAGGTGGCGACCTGAAGGTTGCCGCTACATCCGGGCACTGGTGGCGCGCGGCAATCCGTGTGCGAGCATCCGGGTGCGCGTATGATTGTGGATTGTGACCTCCAGTAGGGCAACGCGGGCGGTGCGGCTCGCATTGGTGGTGCTTTTTGTGGGGCTGCTCACAGGATTCCACCACTCGATTGGGCTGACCAATCCGACTACCGCCGCGCTGAGCCTGCTGCTGGTGGTGTTGGCGGTGGCCGCCGCGTGGGGCCTGGCGGAAGCGATTGTGACGTCGCTGGTAGCCGCGGCCTGCTTCAATTTTTTCTTCCTGCCGCCGCTGGGGACTTGGACCATCGCGGACCCGCAGAACTGGGTTGCGCTGTTTTCCTTTCTGGTGGTTTCCATCGTTGCCGGCCAGCTTTCGGAGCGCGCGCGGCGCAAGGCGCGCGAGGCGCTCGCGCATCAGCAGGAAACCACGCGGCTGGCGGAGTTGGCGCAACGCGCGGAGATGGTGCGGCAAAGCGAGGAGTTCAGGTCCACGCTGCTCGACGCGCTGGCGCACGAGTTGAAGACGCCGCTCACGTCGCTAAAGGCGTCGTTGAGCGCGCTGCGCGCCGCGCCGGAGCCGCCGGCCAATCGCGCGGAACTGCTGGCGATTGCGGAAGAGGAGACCGACCGGCTGCATCGTCTGGTGTCGGAAGTGCTGCACATGGCGCGGCTGGAGGCCGGCAAACTGCGGCTGAACCGCGAGGCGTGCGCGGTGGATACGCTGATACGCGGCGGCGTGGAGGATGCGCGGCGGGTACTCGACGGGCGGAGGCTGGATGTCCGCGAAAACGGGCCGCTGCCGCGGGTATCGGCTGATGCCGAGCTGATTCGCACCGTGCTGCGGCATCTGCTGGACAACGCCGCCAAGTATTCGGCGCCGGGCGGGCGGATTGTGGTGAGCGCAGAGCAGGGGGAGAATGGCGTCAGCATCCGCGTGGCCGACAGCGGGCCGGGGCTGAGCGAGAAGGAGACGGAGCGGATCTTCGAGCGCTATTATCGCAGCGCGCGCACGCGCGACGCGGTTCCGGGCATGGGAATTGGGCTGGCCATCTCGCGCGAGATTGTGGCGGCGCACGGCGGGCGGCTGTGGGCGGAATCATCGCCGGGGCAGGGAACGACATTGGTGTTCACGCTGCCGCTGGCGGAGGGCGCGGAAAAATGAATCGGGCGCGCATCCTGGTGGTGGACGATGAGCCGCAGATTCGACGCACGCTGCGCGCCACGCTCGTGCCGCAGGGCTATACGGTCAGCGATGCGGCCAGCGCCGAAGAGGCGCTGGAAGCCTTGCGCGAGGGCAAGCCGGACCTCGTGCTGCTCGATCTGAACATGCCGGGCATGGGCGGGCTGGCGGCGTGCCGCGCGATCCGCGCAGTGTCGGAGGCGGCGATCATCGTGCTCACGGTGCGCGACGCGGAGAAAGATAAAGTGGAAGCGCTGGATGCGGGAGCGGATGACTACGTCACCAAGCCGTTCAGCTCCCCGGAACTGCTGGCGCGCATCCGCGCGGCGTTGCGCAGGATGCCGGACGACGCGCCGGCGCGCATCGAACTGGACGGCCTGACAATTGACTTCGCTGCGCGACGCGTCGTTGGCGAAGGCCGGGAACAACGGCTGACACCGAAGGAGCATGACCTGCTGCGCTATCTGGCGGCGAATCCCAATCAGGTGATCGCGCATCGCAAGCTGCTGCAGTCGGTGTGGGGGCCGGAATACGGCGATGAAGTGGAGTACTTGCGCGTGTTCGTGAATCAATTGCGCAAGAAGGTCGAGGCGGACCCGGCACGGCCGCGCTATCTGCTGACGGAGCCGTGGGTTGGCTATCGCTTTGTGCTCGCAACGCCGGCGGAAGCAAAACGCCGGCAGGATGCCGGCGCTACCTAAGTTACTTACGACTTCTTTATGCCTTCTTTATGCTTCGCATCCGACCATGATGCATGCCCGCCGGCGCGTGCGGCGGGCGGATCATGTATTCGCGCCTCAAGAAGCTGCTGGTAGGCTCACCGCTTAGCACTACCGACTTGCCCCACCAAAGGCTCTCCAGGAAGGCGGCGCTCGCCGTCTTTGCGTCGGACAACCTCTCTTCCAGCGCCTATGCCACGGAGGAGATGCTGCTGGCGCTGATCGTCGGCGGGGCGGCGGCCGTGCATCTGGTGCTGCCTGCGGCGATTGCCATCGCGGTGCTGACGGCAATTGTCGTGGTGTCGTACAGCCAGACGATTCACGCCTATCCGAGCGGCGGCGGGG
>JBOGNS010000054.1:0-6746 GCA_050747305.1 Candidatus Acidiferrales bacterium
AACATGATCTGGTTCGAGGCGTAATCGTTGACGCTGGTGAGGATCACATCGCCGCGCTCGAAAGGGATCGCCGAGAGCGCCTGCTGGTAGGCGACGGTGGCGTTCTCCACCATAGCGATGTTGCGTGGAGCGCAGCCCAGCAGCGCAGCCACCGCCGCGTAGGCGTCTTCGATGCCCGCGGCGCGCTGCTCTGCCGCTTCGTAGCCGCCGATGCGCGATTCCAGCTCGAGGTGCTCGACCATCGCCGCCAGCACCGGCGCCGGCATCAACGCCGCGCCCGCGTTGTTCAGATGGATGCGCCCGGCGCAGCCGGGAGTTTCGGCGCGGAGGCGGGTCAACTCATCCGAAGGAAACGTCAAGGCGTGAGACGTCATTTCTCAGGCCTGCGGATCAATGATGTTAAGGAGGTTGTGGAGGTCATGGAAGTTGAGGAATTCTGGGTAGTGTCCTAAGTGTGTGTTGAGGTGGTGCTGAAATCGATTGGCTCTTTAAGGTTTTGCTTCCTGCTGTGCCTCGGCATCAATTTCGTCGTCTGTGCGCAAAACATCCTGCCCGATCACACCATGCTTTGCCTCGAATTTTCTAATTACGTGACCCAATAGGACGTAGAGCATCTTGGCGTGCAGCCATGTCATTGTTACGTGAACACGATTCTCCACATGCATTCCGTCTGGCTTTGCGTCAAGAACCTCACCAAACAGCAGTCTCAGATCAAACATCGTTTGTCCAACCTGAACGTGATTGGTGTATGTGAATAAGATGCCGTTCTTCGGCTCAGAATATTTCGGTGACGGCTGCGCCTCGACTTGTGGCGCAGCCTTGACGGTCTCTTTTTGCTCCGATTTTTTCTTGGCCATGAATTATTACTCCTTTTATGACTGCAAGCTTAGTCTCGCATCGTCTGATCATCAACGCCCGGCAGAATAGGGGTGCTGTTTTTTTCTGTGCGCTTGAGACAACTCAACCATTCTTGACTTAATTGGGGCGTAGCAAGCTGACCCGCTTCGCCACCCACCATGAAAATCGTTAGATCTTTACCAGTAAACCAATCGCGATTGAAAACTTGCTTGGATGCGAGAAATCCTTCAGAGAACTGACCAGAAAGATAGACAATCGGTGTTGCTGCCACTCCTTGGTACGAAGGGGCCATGCCATCAGTAGTTGCGAACTCAATGTCCTTCTCAATTGGAGTTACGTTGAAATCGTCTTGACTAAATTCATTTTCCCACTTCAGCATTTCACCAAACGACGCAAACTTGACAATTAGTGCCACGTTGAAAGCAGCCGCAAGCCTAACGAGCGTGTCTAGGTTGAATTGTGCGACACCGGGCCGTTCCATTGCCGAGATTCTCGGCTGAGCCATCTCCGCAGTAGAGGCCAGTTCTTTCTGCGTCATTTCTCGCCGCAACCGCAGTGCACGAAGCTGAGAAGGGATATTTACGCTCGCCTTTGCGCGAATGTAAGCTTCCCTGAACTTCTTGTTTGATTTCAATTTAGATATCAGTGCGGATTTTTCTGAGTTCACGGTTCGCGCTCCCTTCCAAGAGAGCCTGGCTTCTCTTTATCGATTCTTCGATTGCATCCGGCGGAGTGTAGACTTTGCCTTTGTGATAGCAGCCCATCAACAGCGTCGATTCTTTACGACTAGGCCCGAAGTTTCCGAAGACACGGTAGGCCAAATTCTCCGAAGTCTTGAACTCCAATTCCCAAATTCTCTCTGCCTGCGTCTTGCCCTTTAGGAACTTGCGAAACCCCATCCATTCCAGGTGGTTTTTGATCTTGTGATTGTTCTTGATTAGCGCATGGAATGACAACCGAGCTTCTTCTGACAAGCCGTTAAGCCAGCCTTCGATCATGTTGTTCCCAGCCGGAGACACGTAATCCCAGAACATCCATTTCTGGGGTTCCTCAGGCAAGGTCAATTGTATCACTTTTTTATTATGTGTCAACCGATTTCTCTTGAGAGCGCTATATAATTTATTTATTATATCGCATCATGAACGAAAGGGCCAGCGGATTTGAGGTAGCCCTAAAACCCGCTGGCCCTATATGTTTTGCTGGGGCTGGGGCTGGAGCCCTCCGGTGCCTTCCGGGGGCGCGCGGCAGAGGGTTCGATTCCCTCCAGCTCCATCCCAAATGAATCCTCCCGGCAAGCGGTTGCAGCCGCTCACGGGGAATGTCATCGGGTATGAGCCGACGACAGGGTTGGAAACCCGCTGTCATGTTGGCTCTAAGGCCCGAAGAAAGCAAGGGTCAAAATATCTTGTTCCGACTGCCGCCTAGCTGGTAAACGATTCGACAAAGAAATTCTTGACGTCGTCGAAGTAATGAGGTTGAGGAGACTCTGACTAGAATCCATCACACCCGAGTGGCCATCTACAAATTTCCACAACCTCTAAAACTTCCATAACCTCGAACTCTCAGCTCAACTCGTCGCGGCCGGCCGGTGGAACTCGGCCGGGCTGGCGCGCGACGTGCTCTTTGATGCGCCGCCGGTCCGCGGCATCAAGCTGGATGAATTCGATGGCGAAGCCTTCGCCGGGATCGACGCGGCGAACCATGCCGGTAATGACAAACGGCGCGGCCCGGCCGAGCGTGAGCCGTAACTTCACGGGCTGCCCCACCTGAAGCTGCCGCGGGTCGTTGAGATAGATGCCGCTGGCGCTGACGTCGCGCACCTGCGGGCTGGGCGCGATGTACTCGATGTGGAGCACGCCTTGGTCCGTTGCGCGCGGCTCGTTCCGGCGTTCGCGCTCGCGCTGGCGTTGTTTCACGACAAGGTCCCTCTTCCCCGCCTCTAGTTGCTGATCTGCGGCGAAATGCTCTCCGCGCGGATCGAAAGGAAGTGCTTGGCCCAGGCATCGTGCACCGGGTCTTTGGCGTAGCGGTCGGCGGCGGCTTGGTCGGCAAATTCGATCACGAACGCGTCGTGATAATCGCGCGGTTGCATGCGCGTGGCTTTGATCCATACGTTCTTGATGCCGGGAATCTGCGCGGCCATTTCCTTTACGCCTTCCAGCGCCTTCTTCTTTTCGGCGTCGCTGACGCCTTCGTTCCACTGAATCAGCGACACATGGATGATGGTAGAGGGCGTGCCGAATTGATTTTTCGCCTGCCCGCTCAGGTAGCCGCCGGCGAGTATCACGATGGCGGCAAGCGCAGTGCTTGCGATCCGGAGTTTGCTGGTCATGTGATGTATCTCCTGGTGGATTTACGCCCACCCATGCTAGGGAAGCTTGCGGCGGTTCGCAAGTGTTTCGCGGATGCGCGCCGCGGCCGGCGCTTCGCTGGGTGTGAGTGCGGCAGGGCAGGTCATCACTTTCTCTAGAAATTGCTGCGCTTCATCATCTCGGCCGGCGCGGAGAAAAATTTCCGCGGCGCGCAGGCGCAGATCGTTGGCACTGGCGCCGGAGTGCAGAGCCGTCTCGATCACCGCCACCGCCTCGCGAGCGCGCCCGTTGTGATGCAAGGCCCAGGCCAGCGCGTCGGCCGTGTACCAGTCGCGCCGCCCGCTCCATTCCTGCTTCGCAAGGCGTAAGGCTAGGGGCGCTGCGTCTTGCTGATCGGTGGTCAGCAGGATGAATTCGCGAACGTGCTCGCGCGAGCCGCTTTCCACCGATTGCTGCAACTCGGCCTGCGCGGCGGCGCGCGCGCGCTGCGCCTCCGCATCGCGCCCGGCCACTTGGTAAACGTCGGCGAGCGCGAGGCGATAACCCGGCTCCGGCAAATCGCGCACCAACGCTTCGTAGAGCGCGCTGGCCTCACCGGGCTTGCCCTGCGCCGCACGCAACTCCGCCAAATGTTCGCGCGCAAGGAAATAGCCGGGGAGGATACGCAACGCGCGCTGATAGGCCTGTTCCGCGCCGGCGGCGTCGCATCGCGCGCCGAGCAGCAAAGCGCCGCGCCGCACCTCGCACCAGGCGCGGGAGCCGGCGGACAAATTACCGCGCTCGGCGTCCTCACAGGCGCGTTCGATGGTTGCGAGCGCCTCATCGAGCGCGCCGCGATATTCATCGAGCGCCGCCAGCCGCGAAAACGCGGCAAAGCCGGGCGCGGTCGATGCCATCTTCTGCGCAATGGCCTCGGCCTGTGACACATCTCCCAGCGCGAGGTGGATTTCGAACAGCAGGCCTTGCGCCTCCACACTCGCAGGCAGGGCCACGGCAGCCTCCGTGGCGTGACGCAGCGCGTCGTCGAACTGGTGACGCGCGGCCAGCAGTGCGCCCATGCCGAGCAGCGCGTCGTAGTTCGTCTGGTAATCGAGCGAAGCGCGCAGGTGGCGTTCTGCCTCATCGAGCCAGCGACTCGCGCCGCTTTCCCGCGCCTTCTGCAAATACGCCAGACCGAGCCGCGCGTGCGACGGGTAAGTGCCGCGCCCGCCGATGCGCGCCTGATAGAACGCGATGCGCGCATCGGTATCGGACGCAGGCGCCTCCGCGTCGCTCCGCAGCAACCAGCCGCCAACCACTGCGAGCAGCACCAGCGCCACTGCCGGCAACAATGCGCGCGCGAGTACCGTCCCGATGGGTTCCCTCATGGATTCACATCCGCTCCGCTCGCAGGCACACATCCGGCGTGCTGCTTGGGATGTCACCGGCCACCGGCCACTGGTCACCGATCATCGCCTCAGTGCGGCGGCGCCAGATAGGGGAAAGTGGAGAGGAACGGCTTGTCGTTGGCCGACGGGAACGGAGCGTCGTTGGCCAGCACGCGGTTATCGCCCACCAGATCGACCACGTCGTCGGTGAGGGCGCGGCCATTGGGAAAGGCGGCAGGCAGAGCGGTATTGTAGATCATCACGTCGGGCGTTTTGCCCATGCGGCGCATGTGATGGCGCGGGTGCATCAGGTCCATCAGAGCGTTCTCAGGGAACATGGACTTCAGCGAGCGCCCGGCGAGCTCTTGCAATGGGCCGTCGAATTCTTCCACCTTGGCGGTGGCCCAGATGAGCAGCGTGCTGTGCTTGGCGACCACGGAACTGAGCGGGACTTCCAGCACAATGGCGGCGCTGTTGCGTCCCTGGCGCGGGCCGCGAATAAACGGATCGTCGCGCAGGCCGGCGAAAAAATTCACCACGCTGGTATCGGCAGCACCTTGCCCGCCCGGGCCGAGGCGTTGCAACTTGGCTGAGCCGTCGTCGTTGAAGCGGATGCGGAAGGTGGCGGTTTCTCGAATTTTGTCCGGCTCCAGCACCGTGCCGCCGTCGCCGTTGGGAATCGAGGTATCCACTGCCGTGTGGTTATCGATGTTGATTTCAAACGTTACGTCGGTGGGAAACACGTACGATGTCGCGCCCGGCGGAATGGCTGGATTGGTGGCCACCGCCAGCACCAGGTTCTGTCCCACCACAAAGGCATGCAAGTCGGTGATGTTGGCATCCTGCCGAGGCCCGGCGATTCCCACCGGAACATCGCTGTGGTCCGAGGCCACCAACAGCCCCAGCCCTGCGAATAGGAGCACCGCCGGCGGCAGCACCGTACGAGTACTGATCCGCAACCGGAAAAAGCCTGAGCAAATGCCTGTAGGATTTCGCATATGAGGACTCCTTGTTGCCGTTGCCAGACTGCTTGCGGGGAAAACGCGTCGTCAGCCTATGTCAGGCCAGTAATACCCGTCAATATGGAAACCGCTGTATTGCCCCATGCCCGAGCCCGGTATCGCACACCGACGATTCTCGCACCGGCCTTGATGGTTGCGATTGACACCCGGACAGGTGCCGCCTAGGCTATCGCTATCGTTCATTTAGCGCCAAAAAGGGGGATGGCCGATGGGTCGTCGCCAATGCCCCCATTGTGGGGCCAGGGTCAGCGATTCCTATTCCGATTGCCCACGCTGCCGCGAACACATGCCGGTAGCCACGGTGAGCCGCGCCTATCGCTCCACAGCGGGCCGCGACCAGATCCGCCGCGGGATGCTTTACATGTTGCTGGCCGCCGTCCTTTATTACTTTGCGGCGGGTTACAGCGGATTGAACCTGCCCTTCAGCACCTCGAATATTGCCATTGCCACCGAATACCTGCTGCCCTTCCTCTTCCTTGCCGGGCTCGGCCTGGTGGTGTACGGGCTGATTCTGCGCGCCCGCGGGTAGATGCCGGCCTTGGGTTGCCCGCACGCCTGCTGAGCGCCGATTACGAATGTCTGTCATTTGGGCGGGCGAAGAACAAGGCAAAGGTAAAAGGAAAAAGGTAAAAAGATAAAAAGTAAAAAGTAAAAGGTAAAGAAGCTTCATCCGGAGGCAGGCAAGGGTTGCTTTCTAAACTAATTCAGTTCTTGTTTTTTGGGGGGAGTTCGGGGTTTGGTTTTTGCGTTTTACTTTTTCCTTTTTACTTTTGCCTTTTTCCTTTTCCCGCTGCCGAAGTGGAATGGGAAAAGGCAAAAGGGAAAAGTTGGGGAGCTTGCTGAAGCCTCTACTCTCGCAAATGGGTGGGCACGCTGGTGACCACAATGCGCGGCTTGAAGAGCAGCGCGCCTTTCAGCACCAGGCTGGTCTGGTTGTGCAGCAAATTGTG
The DNA here is from genome assembly GCA_050747305.1 of Candidatus Acidiferrales bacterium. Classification (GTDB taxonomy): domain Bacteria; phylum Acidobacteriota; class Terriglobia; order Acidiferrales; family UBA7541; genus JBOGNS01. The sequence continues at coordinate 6,510 of JBOGNS010000054.1, forward strand.
CCACCACCTGGCGGGGACGTATTCAGGCAGCAGCACAGTAACTTTGTCGTCTTGCCGCAGGTCTTCGATTTCGTCAATGAAGCGCAGCAGCGGCTGCGCCACGCTGCGGTACGGCGAATCCAGAATCACCAGATCCGCATCCGGGAAAATGCGCCGCCAGCCCTGGCGGATCTCATCGTGGTTGCGGCCATCGGTGTTCACGGTGATGGGGATCACGTCGCGCGAAATGGACATGGC
>JBOGNS010000055.1:0-1928 GCA_050747305.1 Candidatus Acidiferrales bacterium
CGGCTGACGATGAAAACGTCCGCGCCCAGAGTGAAGACGCGATCCGCCACGTAGCTGTTGAGGCCGTTGATCAGGCTGACGACCGCAATCACCGAGGTAATGCCCACCACCACGCCCAGCAGCGTAAGCACGCTGCGCAGCTTGTGCGCCCACAAGCTGGAGACGGCGATGCGCACGGCCTCGAAAAACTCCATACTGGCTTTGGAAGGCATGATGTTCGTAGCGCCGGCGTCCCGCCGGCTGCGGTTCGTGCGGCGACAACGTCGCAATGACGCCGGCCGGAGGCCGACACTACCGCCTCATCCTAGCATACGCAGCGGGAGCATTCGGAGTTACACGCAACAACCAGCGGCAGTGGATCAGCGAGTACTTCGCAGGGAGCCCACGAGTTCGCGCGAGAGCAGCAGCGCCTTTTCTGCAAGATTCAGGGCCAGGATCCAATCGCCCACCCCGATGGCTTCGCGCGACTGCGTCAAAAACCCGCGCACTTTGCCTTCCAGGTCCTGCTGAATGGCGTTAAGCTGACGGCCATTGGTGCGCTGCAAGTTGGTTTCCGCGCCGGAGATTGCGTCCCACGTCTTCTGCTTATAGGTGCTCTCTTCGCCCGGCTCAAGCCGCGGGGCCATGCGCGGAGCCGGAGGCTTCACCTCCGCGGTTGCCGGCTCAGGCGTGGGAACAGGAACGGCCGGGGTGCGACGCGGCGGCGTCGGGTCCGGCGAGGGCGGAGGAATCACCAGCTCCCACGGAGGCTCAACGTTGGGCCGCGCGTCAATTTCGGGAGGAGCCACGTTTTCCATTGCGCGCGCCACAACGATGGGCGAAGCAATCGGGGTGATCGGAATACGCTTCTTGGCACACCCACCCGCAGCCAGGACCGCAATCCCGAGGGCCAGCCAAATTGAAGTGCGCCTGAGCATCTTAGTCGTCTGCTCGGCCCCTGCCGGGGGCCGTCCCTACCGGCACAGGCCCAGCCGCAACGCGCATTCCCGGATCGCCTGAGCTCCTGCGACCCAGCGCAGAAAGCAGCGGCAGGCGCACCCGGAAGGTGGTGCCGAGGCCGGCGGCCGTCTCGAACTCGATATTTCCGTGGTGGAACTGAACAATTCGATACGCACTCGCCAGACCGATGCCGCTGCCGCCTTTGCGCGTGGTGAAGAACAACTGGAACACCTTGTCGCGCTTGTCTGCCGGGATGCCGGGGCCATTGTCGGCCACGCGAAATTCCAGCCACTCCCCGCGGCGCTCGAGGCGGACTTCCACGCGCGCGGCGCGCGCCGGCTTATCGCGGGCGCCGGAAATGGCCTCCACCGCGTTGAGCAGCAGATTCAGCGCCACCTGCTTGAGCAACTCACGGTCGGCGCGCACGGTAGCCGGATCGCCCGTGCCGCCGACTTCCAGCGCCACCCCGGCGCGCTGGAACTGCGGGCGCGCCACCGCCGCCACTTCCTCCAGCAGTTCTCCGAGCGCGACCTCCGTGAACTCCAGCTCCACCGGCCGCGTGAAATCAAGAAACGTCTTGACCACGCGATCCAGGCGGTGAATTTCGCTTTCCAGCACGTGAAGCGCCTGCTGCGCGAGCCGCTCGCCGTCGGCATCGCCATCGCGCGGCATTTTTTCCTTGAGCACGCCCAGCCAGGTGGTCATGGCATTCAGCGGGTTCTTCACCTCGTGGGCCACGCCAGCCGTCACGCGGCCCATGGCCGAGAGCCGCTCGGAGGTTTCCAGGTGCGAGCCGATGCGCTCCAGCGAATCCAGGTCGCGCAGGGTGACCAGCGCGCCCATGCGCTCGGCGGGACCCGGCCCGCGCTCGGTGATGATGTGCACGCTGACGTTCATGCGCGAGACGGCGCCCGGCTCGCCGGCTTCGCGATGCACTTCCACCGCGTCCACCGGCTCGAGATCGTCGCCATGGATTCCCAGCGCGCGCT
>JBOGNS010000056.1:0-2310 GCA_050747305.1 Candidatus Acidiferrales bacterium
GCGAAGGCCCTCCGCTGGGATGTCGCGCGTGAGGACGACGGTGTCGAGCTCCTGGATCATGGGTTGGACATTAGCATGGAAATGCCGTGACGAAACGGGGTGCGAGCTCTCCACTGCGGATCATCCAGACCGAGCTGACACGAGGGTTGCGCCCGTCGGGTGAAGCAAGAGGGCCTTCAACGCGGTACTTGGTGCCATAGCTGGACGCCCGCGCGTCGGCCACGGCGCTGCTGCGCACGTGATCCAGCAGGGCTTGCGCCAGCGTCTCCGGTGCGTCCGCGCGGAAACCGAAGCGCATGAAGAACTGCGCTTTGCCTCGACCAATCGGGTGCGCAGTTGAAAGCAGGTAGCTCGCCACCTTGGCGGCTTCGACAATCGCCTGATCGCAGCCCGGTACGGTTGCCATCGGCTCCCTATCGCTGCTTCGCCGCCATCTCCGCAATGCCCACCAGCGCCTCATTCGACAGCGGCAGGTCGATGGGGGTGTTGCGCTCGGCCGAGAGGTCGGCGGCGCTGTAGACCTCCATCACTGTGCGGGCGCTCTCCGGCGTCACCATCGGCGGACGGTCGAGGATGACGGACTCCAGGAAGTGGATGGTCTCCGGCCCCATCTGGCCGGCGAATACGTGGTCCACCTGCTCGCCCGGCATGGTCGACATGGGGAACTGGGTGCCGCCCGACACGGTGTTGAGCCAGTTGTCGCGCTGGGTGTCGTCGAGGAACAGCGAGCCTTCCGTCCCGGTGATCTCGATCCAGGTGGCGCAGTAGTTGGGATAGCTGGGCGGCAGGTTCCAGCCGCCGCCGATGGCGACCAGCACGCCGTTGTCCATGGTCACCGTGGTCCACATGATGTCGTAGGAACCGTTCACGGGTTGCATGTAGCCGTAGGCGCCCTGGGAATAGACGCGCACCGGCTTGGCCGGCTCCAGGAGCCAGAACACGATGTCGAGATCGTGGGTGGATTCCATGGCCGCCGGCGAGAGCCGCACGCGCGAGGCGATCTTCTTGCCCAGGCTGCGCGACAGATGCCGGCTCACCATCACGCTCACCGGCTTGCCGAGCGTACCATCGACGATCTTCTTCCTGGCGTACGCGATCTTGGGGTTGAAGCGCTGCGAGTAGCCGATGGTGAACTTGAGGCCGCCGCGCCTGGCCAGCGTGATCAGCGTATCGGCCTCCCACAATTCGAGCGCGATCGGCTTCTCCAAGAGCACGTGCTTGCCCGCCTGCAGGCAGTCGCGGGCGATGGGAAAGTGCGTGTGCTCCGGCGTGGTGCAGATGTAGACGGCACCGATCGCCGGATTCTTGATGATATCCCGGTAGTCCAGCGTCGCCGTCGCCGCGTTGGTCAGCCGGCGCACCTCCTCAAGGCGGTCCGGGCGGATCTCGCAGATGTGCAGCCGGCTCACCAGCGCCGACCGCGCCAGCGTCTCGGCGCGGATGCCGCCGCACCAGCCCGTGCCGATCACCGCCACCTCGACGCCCATCCGATCCATCCTTCAACCTCACCACCCCACACCGCGCCCGCGACCTTGCGCGGGAATGGCTGAAGCGGCAAGAGCATCGGCCCTCCGCACCCCTCCGCACCCACTCCGCATCCCGGCCTGTTGCCGTCGTCGTCGCAATGCCACAAATGTGATCAATTCTGGCAATGTGGGGCACAGTGCACGTGTAGGGGAGTGCAACCATTCCTATCAATCGGTTGTACGCGATCGGTCGCTTCGCGCTGCCGGCCATCGGCGGATTCCTTGCCGTGCTGGGGTTGTTGGGCCATGCGCAGGCGCAGACGCCAAGCGCCGGCGCAGCCAACCAGTCCAAGGTGCGGCTTCTGGCGGTGGCCACCCCGCCCCTCGCCGACGAGCAGCTGCCCGATGGTGGCGTCGTGCTGGCACTGGTCAGCGCCAGTCTCGGTCGAGCGGGGCCTGGAGCCGCCCCCGTGGGCAGCCTGAAGTGGACCAGCGAGGCCCTGACCCCGCAGCTTCTGAAGGACCCCTCGATCGACCTGTCGTTGCCGGTCGAGAGCGCCGATTGCGACCATCCCAACAATCTCACGCAATCCTCTGCTGCGCTTTGCGACAGTACGTTCTTCTCGGAGCCGATACTTCAGGTTGTTCTGGCGTTGTTCACATCCTCCAATAGCACCTTCAAGTTCGACACGGATCAGAGCATCTTCGGCAAGACCATCTGCCTGTCCCGCGATCATGATCTGTCCGCTCTCAACGGCAACGGGCGCAATTGGGCCTCCTACAAGCGCGTGACCGTGATTCGGCGCGCCACGCTGCTCGACTGCGTGGCCGCGGTGCAGGCAAA
>JBOGNS010000057.1:0-4368 GCA_050747305.1 Candidatus Acidiferrales bacterium
TAGCGGCGCTGTATGAAGCCGACAGCCGCCTGAAAAGCAACGCTAAGGAACCCGAGAAACGCGCCGTAATGGAATTCCTGCTGACGAGGCTCATTGCATGATGCGGTTGTCGCGGGGTCGTCGGTACGGTTATTCTCTCCGAAGACATGGCACGAAAGGAGATTTAGGATGCCCAAATATGTGATTGAGCGCGACATTCCCGGCCTGGGCAATTGGCCGGCCAAAGACCTAGTGGGTGCATCGCAGAAGTCGTGCAGCGTGCTGAATAAGCTCGGCCCGCAAATTCAGTGGCTGGAAAGCTACGTCAGCGGCGACAAGTTTTATTGCGTTTACATCTCACCAAACGAGGAGATGATCCGCGAGCACGCCAAGCAGGGCGGCTTTCCCGCCAATCGCATCTCCGAAGTGAAAACGATGATTGATCCCACCACTGCGGAGAAGGCGTAAGGCGGAGAGCGCTTCATCCGTTCCCAACCGCACGTTCCTCGCCCGCATGTGGCGGACGCGGGTGCTAGACCCTCAAAGCGAAAGCGCCGGGTTACTCCGGCGCTTTTGTTCATTACGCTTGTTCTGGTTGGGGCAGCGGCTACGCCTTCATGGCATTGAAGGCCAGCGTGATCCGCGATTTGTAGCGGTTGGCGGTGTTCTCTTTCAGCGCGCCCTTGCGGATGGCGTGGTCCAGTTCCGAATAGGCGCTCGGAAGCAGTTTTTCCGCGCCGGGGCGGTCGCCGGCGGCGATCACCGCGCGAATCTTCTTCACCGCGGTGCGCACGCGCGTGAGGTTGGCGCGGTTGAAGGCAGCGCGGCGCCGATCCTCGCGGATGCGCTTGAGGACTGACTTCTTGCGGGGTTTCACTTTCTTTGTCTGGCCGGTGGCCATTCTTCCTGGTTCTCCTTTTCCTCTTCCTCTAGGTCGCCTTCACGCGACCGCAGGGTTGTCATTTGTCGAACAGCCCCTGACAGCAGCCTTCTCAGCGGTTCACGAAACGACTAGAGTAACCGAGGCGCGCCAAGCCGTCAAATGTAGCGCCGGCCTTCAGGCCGGCACATTTGCGATCAGCCGCCTGATGGGATCCGCAGCCCTGCCGACCTGAAGGTCGGCGCTACACATGCCGACGCCCGATAAGCGCGACGAGCTTCGCCTGCTGATCAACTCGCGCCACCCGATCATCACCGTGGAGACTTCGGAAGAGTCGCGTGTGGAGGACTTGCTCGCGCAAGTGGCCGCCGAGCTGGACATTCCATTCTTCACGTGGAGCGTGACGGCGGGGATGGTGCGCCGCGGCCTCGACCAACCGATGTATGAAACCGAGGACCCGGACAAGGCCTTGCACACCATAGCGGCGATGCGCGGCGACGGCATCTTCTTGCTGCGCGATTTCGCGCGGTATCTGGAACAGGATCGCATCCTGCGTCGCATGCGGGAGATAGCCTTGGGCTTCCGTGAAATGCGGCGGTCGCTGGTGTTATCCGCGCCGGTGCTCCATGTGCCGACTGAGCTCGAGGATGAGGCCATCGCGTTCCATTTGGCGCTGCCCAATGCGCCGCAGTTGCTCAAGGTGGTGCAGGCCGTGCTTGCTGAAGCGGACGGGCAACGCATACGCAACGGACTGGATCACGCCGGCACTCGGCAACTGGCGCAGAACCTGGCGGGGCTGACGCTGGATGAGGCGCGGCGCACGCTGATGAAGTGCATCCTGGCGCGACGGCGCGCGGACGCGACCTTGATTAGCGCCGTGCTGGAGGCCAAGCGCGCGTCGCTGAAGCAGGAAGGTGTGCTCGAATACCTGCGCAGCGAGGCCAGCTTCGCCGACGTAGCGGGCTTGCAGGGGCTGAAAAAGTGGCTGCGCAAGCGGCGCGGGGCTTTCACGGCAGAAGGCAAGCAGTTCGGCCTGGACCCGCCCAAGGGTGTGTTGATCGCCGGCGTGCAAGGCTGCGGCAAGAGCCTGTGCGCACGCGCGGTGGCGGGCGAGTGGACGCTGCAACTGGCGCGCCTCGATGCCGGCGCCCTTTACGACAAGTACATCGGCGAGTCGGAGAAGCGCCTGCGCAAATCGCTGGCGGTCGCGGAGCAGCTTGCGCCGCTGGTGCTGTGGATTGACGAGATCGAGAAGGGCTTCGCGGCCAGCACTTCCAGCGCCGACGTGGATGCCGGCCTGACGCAGCGCATCTTGGCCACGCTGTTGACCTGGTTGCAGGATCGCAAGGCCGCCGTCTTCCTGGTGGCGACCTCCAACAATATCTCCGCACTGCCGCCGGAACTGCTGCGCAAAGGCCGCTTCGATGAGATTTTCTTCGTGGATTTGCCGGATGCGGACGCGCGCGCGGAGCTCTTTGCGATTCACCTGCGCCGGCGCGGCCGGGATGCGGCGCAGTTCGACTTGCCGGCGCTGGCGGCCGCGAGCGAAGGGTTCAGCGGCGCGGAAATCGAGCAAGCCATAGCTTCGGGTATGTACTCGGCGTTCGCCGCGCAGCAGCCGCTTTCGACCGCCGTGCTGCTGGAGGAGATTCGTGCCACCCGCCCGCTCTCTATAACGCGCCGCGAGGACATCGCACGCCTCCGCGCATGGGCCAGAGATCGCGCGGTAAGCGCAAACTAGGTGAGATGGACGGAACTTCACTTGACCGTGCTACGGGGCTGGCTTAGGCTATTCCAGTATGAGTTGTAGCCAGTCTCGATGTGCAAGTCCCCAGCGCCGCTATGGGGGCAGGTGGTGCTCTCGCGACAGATGAGACGCACGGTACCCATCGCCGGCGGAGTGGCGCAATTGTTCGGCACGCACGACCAGAACGTAAAACTGCTGGAATCCGCCCTGAACGTCACCACCCAGCTTGCCGATAACGACCAGCTCGTCATCGAAGGGGAAGGCGAGCAGGTGGAGCAGGCTGCCGGAATCATCGATCAATATAACGACTTGGTGCGCGAAGGCCGCGTCTTCCGCAACGGCGAAGTGCTGAACCTCTTCCGCGTGGCCACACAGGAGCCTGACGTGTCGCTGAAGGGCATCGCGGAGCCGGTGCGCCCGCGCGCCTTTGGCCGCAAGTCCATCACGCCGAAGAGTCCCAACCAGCGCCGCTACATGGAGTGCATCGAGAAGTACGATATGGTGTTCGCCATCGGCCCCGGCGGCACCGGCAAGACTTATCTGGCCGTCACCATGGCCGTTTCCGCGCTGCTCGCCAAGCAAGTGACGCGCATCATCCTGGCGCGGCCGGCGGTGGAAGCAGGCGAGCGCCTCGGTTTTCTGCCGGGCACCTTGCAGCAAAAGGTGGACCCGTACATGCGCCCGCTCTACGACGCGCTCTACGACATGCTGGATGCGGACAAACTGGAGCGCCATCTGGAGAAAGGCATCATCGAAGTGGCGCCGCTGGCCTTCATGCGCGGGCGCACGCTGAACGATTCCTTTGTGATCCTCGACGAGGCGCAGAACACCACCAGCGAGCAGATGAAAATGTTTCTTACGCGCCTCGGATTCAACTCCAAGGCCGTGATCACCGGCGACATCACGCAAATCGACCTGCCCAGCGACCGCCGCTCCGGCCTGGTGGAAGCGGTGGACGTGGTCGGCGGCATCGAGGGCATCGCTTTTGTGCGTTTCGATGAACGCGATGTGGTGCGCCACAATTTGGTGCAGCAAATCATCCGCGCGTACGACGAATACCTCGGCAAGCCGGGCAAGCCCGCGAAGCGCCTGGAGGCATCCGCAGCGCCGCGACTGGGCCGCAAAGAGAATTGAATGAATCCTTGGGATGGAAGTGGAGACTCCAGGGCTTGGGACCACTCCCCAGTCCGCCGGTCCGGGTGTTTACTATGATCCTTAACCGCCAACGGCGGGTTCCCATCATGCTTGCGCCGCTGGAAGTGTTTGCCGGGCGCGTGGCGAGTACTTTGCGCGTGGCGCGTGAATCGTTTAGTGTGTGCCTGGTGAGCGATGCGGAGATGGCGCGCATGAACCAGCGGTTCCGCGGGAAACGCGGGCCCACCGACGTGCTGTCGTTCCCAGCCAATGGAGTGGCCGGAGTTCTCGCGCGTCGAAATGGCTCGCGCGGCTCGGGCGCGCCGCGCGCTCGGTGGCGCAGGCGCGGTCCCAGCTTAAACGGCGGCGGCGATGGGCGCGAGTTTCTCGGCGATATCGCGATTGCGCCGCAAACCGCGCGGCGCAATGCGCAGCGGGATGGCCGCGCGCTCTCCAGTGAATTGCAGATTCTGATCCTGCACGGCCTCCTGCACCTGCTGGGCTACGATCACGAAACCGACGAGGGTGAGATGGAGCGCCTGGAGCTGCGGCTGCGCCAGCGGCTGGGGATCAGCCGCGAGCGAGGTCGGCCTCGAAGACGTCCAGGTTGCGATGGATGCGCCCGGTG
>JBOGNS010000058.1:0-7626 GCA_050747305.1 Candidatus Acidiferrales bacterium
CGGCATAGGTGGTAGTTTAACTATAATGCCGCGATTTCGGCGCCCTGCTGCGCCGAAGAGCGCAAGTGCAAGTTCCGATGCCAATTGAGCCGAGGAGGCAGATCGCAGATGCGTAAGTTCATGGTACTTGGGGCCGTGACGCTGTTGCTGGTGGCGGGCACGCTGGCCGCTCAGGAGCAACCGCAGAAGCCCAGCTACACGCTCGACGAGTACAACGCCTATCAGGCCGCGGCCACGGAGAAGAATCCGACGCAGAGGGTCAAGTTACTGGACGCATTCATCGCGAAATATCCGCAATCCACGATGATGAAGGAGTACGTGCACCCGCTTTATCTGCGCACCGCTGCCGAGGCCTTCCAAGCCAAGAATTTTCAAGCGGCGATGGATGTGGCAGACGGCTTCCTGGCGCTGCAAGGCACCGAACCGGCAGGGCGCTTCCGCGCGATTTACCTGCGCACCCTGAGTTACCACAACATCGCGAACCCCACGCCGGAGTCGTCGGCAAAGGAAAACATGCTGGCAAAAGAGGGGCTGCAAATCCTGCCGACTCTGCCCAAGCCCGCCGAAGTTCCCCAGGCCGACCGTGACAAGCAGATGCAGGATGCCAAGCTGCTGATGAACTTCACCATCGGCGCTACGGCCCTGCAGGCGAAGAATTATGCCGAAGCGGCCGAAGGCTTCCGGGCAGCCCTGGCCATCAATCCGAGCGACGCGTCGATCAACTACCGCTTGGGGCTCGCGCTGCTCCAAAAAGAGCCAGCGGACCATCAGGACGGGTTCTGGCATCTGGCACGCGCGATTGCGCTGAAGATTCCCGGCGAGGCGCAGGTGCGCAGCTACCTGCGCAATCAGCTTCTGCGTTACCAGAATACGCAGTGCGACCAGGAACTCGACCGGCAAGTCAACGAGATTGTCGCGCTGGCAGCGCAGTCACCGGAGCGCCCGGTGGATTTCAAAGTGGCGTCGGATGCGGACTTGCAGGCGGCTCGCGCCAACGTGGAGAAGTTCCTCGAGACACTGCAGGCCGGCGGGCCCGAAGCCAAAACGCTGTGGCTGGCGGTGTGCGGGCTGGAATTCCCTGAAGTGGCGGTGAAAGTGATCGAGGTGCAGGATAACGGCCAGTCCACGGTGTTGAAGGCCTTCCGCGCGCCCACCGCCGAGGAGATGGAAGCCGCTACCGCCGCAAACATGGAAATCACCGTTACCGAGCAGCCCGAGGCGAGGCGCGTGAAGAAGGATAGCTTTGTCCGCTTCACCGGCACCCTCTCCGGCTACCAGCCCGAGCCGTTCCTGCTTTCGTGGAATTCGGCGAAGATCAATCCGGAAGACATTCCGGCCGACGAGCCGCAGCCGGCGAAGAAAACGAAGCGTCCGCCGAGGAAGCCGAGAGGGTGAGAAAAACTCAGAAGGCAGAACTCAGAACGCAGAACTCAGAAATCGGAAACCAGGTTGCAGGGTTGCACGGCCCCGGTCGAAGCCGGGGCCGTTCTTTTTGAAGCTTGCGACGAGCGCTTGCATAGTTAGCGAGCGGCGTGGCAGTCGAGCCAAAGCGCCGGAGTTAGAATTCGCAGGGGCATAGACCTGAACCCCAATCAGATCCGGCATCTGCCGTCGGAAGTCGGACGTCAGACGTCGAATGTCAGGGTGAGGCTAGGCTGCGCTGTCCGAAAAGTGTTCGCAAGGAGTCTCGAGAATTGGATATACTGCACGCGCGTCACCTTCCCTTCGAGCGATGCCTGTGCAGAGGCAAGTACGCTACTTTCGCGGGTCGGCTGCGGCCGACTTGCTGAAGCCTCTGGGCGGAGTGTACGCGCTTCGCGATTTCGATGCTTCGTCACTCGATCCTCAAGAAATCAACGGCGAGCCTGCGGTGTGGGTAGCGGATTTGGAAAGCGACCGGATTGCGCAGTTGATTGAGCAGGGAGGCAAGGACCGCGCGTTTCGCTTGATCGGACTCACGCCGGACTCCCAGGAGAACATGAAGGATCGCAGTGCCGCGGCGCGCGCCGGGGTGTTTGCTTTCCTGCCGCGCAAGTCCGCGCCGGAGTGGCTGGCGCGGCTGCTGGAAGCGGCGTTCGAGAACATCGAATTGGCAGAGCGCGAACGCGCCGCGCGGCAGGCGCTGGCACAGGCGGAGCGCGAAATCGAGGAGATGAACCGGATCGGGGTGGCGCTTTCCTCCACCCGCGACATCAACACGCTGCTCAATCTCATCCTTCAAAAGTCGCGCGAAGTCACCAACGCCGATGCCGGCTCGCTCTATCTGGTGGAGGAAGGGAAGAGCCAGGGTGAGCCGCTGCTGCGCTTCAAGCTGACGCACAACGACAGCGTGACGTTTCCTTTCGCCGAATTCACCATGCCCATCAGTGAAAACTCGATGGCTGGGTACGTGGCGCTAACGGGCGAAGTGATCGATCTGGAAGACGCGTACCAGATTCCGGCCGACCGGCCGTTCCACTTCAATCCACAATTCGACCAGGATTCGAATTACCGCACGCGCTCGATGGTCACGCTGCCGATGAAGAACGCCAAGGGCGAAATCCTCGGCGTGCTGCAGCTCATCAATTGCAAGCGGCAGTGGAACGCCAAGCTGCGCGCGCCGGCGGAGGTGGAGCGCGAGGTGATGCCGTTCAGCAAGAGCGACGTGCGGCAGGCGCTGTCGCTGGCATCGCAGGCGGCGCTGGCCTACGAAAACAGCAAGCTGTACGAAGACATTGAGACGCTCTTCGAAGGTTTCGTGAAGGCCGCGGTCACGGCGATCGAGCAGCGCGACCCGACCACCAGCGGCCATTCGTTTCGCGTGTCCACGCTCACCACCGGCTTGGCCGAAGTGGTGGAGAAGGCCGAAACCGGGGCGTATGCGGCCACGCGGTTCACGCGCGAGCAGATGAAAGAGATTCGCTACGCCGCGCTGCTGCACGACTTTGGCAAAGTCGGCGTGCGCGAAGAAGTGCTGGTGAAGGCCAAGAAGCTTTACCCCATGCAGTTGCAACTGGTGCAGCAGCGGTTCGATTACATCCAGAAGGAACGCGAGGCGCAGGTCGGGCGGAGAAAACTGAAGTCGCTGCTGGAGAAGAGCCGTGAAGTGGCGCTGGCAGAAATCGGACTGATTGACGAAGAATATAATCGGCAACTGGAAGAGATCGACGATTATTTGCAATTCGTTTTGCAGGTGAACGAGCCGACGGTGATGCCGGAGGGCAAGTTCGACCGGCTGGTCGAGATTGCGCGGCGAAGCTTTCTGGATCCGCGCGGCATCGAGCGGCCCTATCTCACCACGGATGAAGTGCGGCTGCTCTCGATTCCCAAGGGCAGCCTCGACCCTGAGGAGCGCGCGCAGATCGAGTCGCACGTGATCCACACCTTCAATTTTCTTTCGCAGATTCCGTGGACCAAGGAAATCCGCAGCATCCCGTCGATCGCGCGCGCGCACCACGAGAAACTGAACGGCAGCGGTTACCCGTATAAGATGAAGAGCGAGGAAATCCCGCTGCAATCGAAGATGATGACGGTGAGCGATATTTTCGACGCGCTCTCGGCCACCGACCGGCCCTACAAGCGCGCGGTGCCGGTGGAACGCGCGCTGGAAATCCTGGAGTACAGCGTGCGCGACACGGAGATCGATGCCGAGCTGTTCAAGTTGTTCGTGGAGGCGAAGATCTATCAGTTGACTGTAAAGGGCCGCCGCTAATGCGGCCGGGCTCTGCGATACTGTAACCGCAGGGATAGGCGGCGCGTCCATCGGTTCAAGTGGTTGCGGTTTCTGCGCAACGGATTCGAGGTGATGCCATGACTCGCATGTTTGTTTCGCGCGCTCGCGCAAATTCTCGCTGGCACGGGCTGTGTTTGGTGGTGCTCCTGCTGGCGGTGTTCATATCGCAAGCCGGCGGCCAAGGTGCGCCGCAGTATCAGCGGCCGCCCAAGGCGGTGCAGGATGTGCTCGATGCGGCGGAGACGCCGGTGATTGTGGTGGGCCCGGCAAACGACGTGGCGCTGCTAGTGAATTACGAACGCTATTCGCGCATCGCGGATTTGTCGCAGCCGATGTTGCGGCTGGCGGGCGTGCGCATCAATCCCGCCACCAACGGCCCGCACAATCCGCGGCGATATACCGCAATCACCATCAAGTCTCTGGTGGATTCGGAGGCGGAAGATATCGCGGTGCAGGCGCCGAAGGATGCGCTGCTGGGGCTTCCGTCGTGGGCACCGGGCGGCAAGCGCTTCGTCTTTACCGTCACCACGGACGACACTGTGCAACTTTGGGTCGGTAACCCTGCGAATGGTGGGGCGCGACAGATTCAAGGCATCGCGCTGAATGCCGTGTTCGGCTCGGCTTGTGACTGGATGCCCGGCGCGACCAAGTTGCTCTGCCGCACGGTTCCCGCCGGGCGCGGCAAACCGCCGGAAGCGCCCGCTGTTCCTGCCGGGCCGCACATCGAAGAGAGCTCAGGCAAACCGGCGCCGGTGCGCACGTATCAGGATTTGCTCCAGAATTCGCACGATCAGGCGCTGTTCGACTACTACGCGACCTCGCAGTTGATGCTGGTGGACACGACGGGAGGCGCGGATACGCCGCTGGGCAAGCCGGCGATCTTCGCTGGTGTGGAGGTGGCCCCGGACGGCAAGCACTTCCTCATCGAGCGCATCGTGCGCCCCTACTCATATCTAGTCCCTGCGTTTGCGTTTCCGAGCGAGGTGGAAATTTGGGATCGGGCTGCGAAAGTGGTGCACAAGGTGGCAAGCGTGCCGCTCGCAGAGAACGTGCCCATCGGCGGCGTGATCACCGGCCCGCGCAGCTATCAGTGGCAACCAACCGAGCCGGCTGCGCTGGTGTGGGTGGAGGCGCTTGATGGCGGCAACCCGCGCACCAAGGTAGCCAATCGCGACCGCGTGCTAAGGCTGAAGGCGCCGTTCAAGGGTCAGCCGGAAGAAATCGCGCTCGTGCAGCACCGCTATCGCGGTATCACGTGGGGCGAGCGCGGCGACCTGGCCATCTTGCGCGAGTATGACCGCGCGCGCGACTGGCAGCGCACTTGGTTTTTCGACCCGCGCGACCCCGCGGGCACGCGCAAGCTGGTGTGGGATCTGAGCACCGATGAGCGTTACAAGGACCCGGGCACGCCCGTGCTGCACACCATCGCGAGCGCGCGACGCGCCATGGTGCAGGATGGCGACTTCATATTTCTCGCCGGGCGCGGCTCATCGCCGGAAGGCGACCGGCCGTTCGTCGACCGGTTCAACGTGAAGACGCTTAAGGCCGAGCGCCTCTTCCAAAGCGACGAACGGAGCTATGAAGCGTTCGACGAGCTGCTGGCCCCGGATGGCTCGCGTTTCCTCACGCGATACGAGAGTCCCTCCTCACCCCCGAATTACGTGATTCGCACGCCCAACAGCGCGGCGCGCCAATTCGTGACGCGCTTCACCGATCCTACGCCGCAGCTTCGCGGAATCAAGAAAGAGCTGGTGCGCTACAAGCGCGCGGATGGCGTGGACCTGTCGTTCACGCTGTACTTGCCGCCGGATTACAAGCCCGGCGAACGCCGCCCGGCCGTCGTGTGGGCATATCCCTTGGAGTTCACCGATGCGAGCACTGCCGGACAGGTGACCGGCTCACCGAACCGGTTCACGACGATTACGGGGTACTCGCATCTGTTCTTCTTGTTGCAAGGCTACGTGGTGATGGACAGCACGACGATGCCGGTGGTGGGCGATCCGGAAACGGTGAACAACACGTACGTGGAGCAGATTGTCTCCAGCTCGAAGGCCGCCATCGATAAAGCCGCGGAAATGGGCGTGATTGATCCCACGCGCGTGGGCGTGGGCGGGCACAGCTACGGGGCGTTCATGACCGCGAACCTGCTGGCGCACTGCGACCTGTACCGCGCGGGCATCGCGCGCAGCGGGGCTTACAACCGCACGCTGACGCCCTTCGGTTTTCAGAGCGAGCGGCGCACGCTGTGGCAGGCGACGGATACTTACATGAAGGTGTCGCCGTTCCTGCACGCGCAGAAAATCAATGAGCCGATTCTGCTGATCCATGGCGAAGCGGACAATAACTCGGGAACATTTCCGGTGCAAAGCGAGCGCATGTACCACGCGGTGAAGGGAAACGGCGGCACGGTGCGCTACGTGACGCTCCCGCACGAGTCGCACGGTTACTCGGCGCGCGAATCGGTTGAGCACACCCTGTGGGAGATGCTCAACTGGTTCGAGCGCCACGTCAAGAACGCCGGCCCGCGACAAGAAGCGGCAGGGGCTGGTTCGGGCCGCGAGTGAGTTCGCTGGAAAACCGGATAGGCTGGGTGGGCAACCGATAGGCCGAGTGGCAAACGAAGCGGACAGGCAGGAGTGCCTGTCCTACGGGCGGGGCGATTGCTCCGCCCTTTTTGTTGCGCGCGGGACGTCCACTGCTAAGATGAAGTCGTGACCGCAGGCATATACAAGTCGCTAAAGGTAATGTCGCCGCTGCTGGCGGTGCTCGTGTTATGCGCTCCCGTGGTGGGAAGTACGGATGCTGCCGCAGGTACGCTGGTGCTGCCCGCAAGACTCGTTGCGGGCGAGCGCGCCACGCTGGCGGTGGTGGATGCGCAGGGGAAATTGGCCGGAGGCGTAACGGTGGACGTGGGTGGCGTCGCTTTGGTGACCGATGAGACGGGGCGCGCTGTGTTCCATGCGCCACGGAAGCCCGGCGTGGTGACGGCCAAGCTGCCGGACGGGCCGTCCGCCACCAGCACCGTGGTTTTGGGCGGCGAGCATCCGCCTGAGGAATTGATCGTGGACGACGCGCCAGGGATGGTGGCGCTGGGCAGCCGCTTCCGTGTGGGCGGATACGGATTTCGTGGCGACGCCGATGCGAATACGGTGACGATCGGCGCGCATTCCGCAGTCGTGCTGGCGGCATCGCCGATGGAATTGCTGGTTACGCCGGGTCCCGCGTCGCAGGCGGGGCTCGCCGAGTTGCGCGTGGATGTTGCGGGGCGCACGACGGGGACCTTCCAGATCACCGTGGTTGGGATCGAGATGAGCGCCGATAAGCAGCAGCTTGCCCCGAAGGAGAAGGCACAGCTTACGGTTCGCGCGCTCGGCACGTGGCAGAAGATCGAGCTGGAAGCGCGCAACCTTACGCCGGAAGTCGTGAAGCTGCGCGGCGGCGATGTGCAACGCATAAAAACGCGCGGCGGCGCCGAGAACGTTGCGACTCTGCGGCTGGAAGGGCGCCAGTACGGCGATTATTCGATCAGCGTGCGGCTGGTGCCGCGTCCCGTAGGCTTGCCGGATACCGATCGAGCGCAGCGCCACTTGATGCGCGCGCTGCCGCTGGCGCCCGACGATGAGATGCGCGAGCGCATCCAGCGGCAGATCCACCGGCTGGAATTCCACGCGCAGGATGTGGCGCGCGTCCGGAACGAGCTGGAACGCATCCTGGGCGAGGGCACGGAAGGCGAGTTTGGCCGTGCGGTGGAAGCAGCGTGGAAGGCCCTGCTGAAGCGGTGACTCGTGACTTGTGACTCGGGACTCGTCACACGTTGGTAGAAAGGCTCGACAAATCCCGTTGAGCGCCTTCACACTGAGCCGTTCAGCCTCAACCCTTTCTGGCCTTCCGCACCGGTTCCGGCGGCCCGTCAC
>JBOGNS010000059.1:0-7206 GCA_050747305.1 Candidatus Acidiferrales bacterium
GCCGTAGAGCAGATCGATGTCACTGAGTTTTTGCGCGCCCAAATAGATCAGGGCTGCGCCAATCAAGATGCGCAGCACGGCGGCGATGGTGCGGGCAGCCATAAGCGCTATCCCTCCAGACAAGCACGAACGCGATCGCTCAGGAATTTTCCGTCGATGGTTTTTCCAGTGAGCCGCGCGCGCGCTGCCTTGACCACCGCGCCCATCTGCTTGGCGGAAGTGGCGCCGGACTCGGCAATGGCCGCGGTGATGGCGGCGTCCATCTCTTCGATGGTGGGGGCGGCGGGAAGGTAGCTTTCGATGACGGCGATTTCGCGCGACTCCCGTTCGGCGAGGTCGGCGCGGCCGCCTTTGCTGAATTGCTCGATGGATTCGCGGCGCTGCTTGACGAGCGATTGCAGCAGTTGCACGGCTTCGGGCTCGTCGAGCGGCTTCATCTTTTCGACTTCTTTGTTTTTCAGCGCGGACTTGACCATGCGCAGCACGCTGGTGCGCAGCTCGTCGCGCGCCTTCATGGCGGCGGTGAGGTCGAGCTGGATGCGCTCGGAGAGGGACATGCCGCCGCGAAGATATACTACATGCAGTTAAATGACCAGCTTGATTGACAGCGTGTGCGCCGCCGCTTAGTCTCTCTCTGCGATGAAAATTGTGGTGGCCGACAAAATCAGCGAAGCGGGGATGGAGTTGCTGCGCGCTATGGGCTGGCATGTGGTGCAGGCGGCTGCGCCCGATGTAGCGACGGAGCTGGCGGATGCAGACGCGCTGATCGTGCGCAGCGCGACGCGGGTCACGGCGGAGCTGCTGGAGCGCGGGCCGCGGCTGCGCGTGGTGGGGCGCGCCGGGGTCGGCGTGGACAACATCGACCTGGATGCAGCGACGATACGCGGCGTGCTGGTGATGAATACGCCGGGGAGCAACGCGGTCAGCGTGGCGGAGCACAGCATTGCGCTGCTGCTGGCGCTGGCGCGGCAGGTGCCGCAGTTGAGCGCGGCGTTGCAAGCGGGCCGCTGGGAGAAAAGTTCCGCCGGCGTGGAAGTGCGCGGCAAAACGCTGGGCTTGGTGGGGCTGGGGCGCGTGGGAGTGGAAGTGGCGAGCCGCGCGCGAGCGCTGGAGATGCGGGTGGTGGCGCACGATCCGTACGTGGCGGCGAACGTGGCGCGCGAAATCGGTGTGGAGCTGCTGGGGCTGGATGAGTTGCTGGCGTGCGCGGATTTTGTTTCGTTGCACACCGCGCTGAGTCCTGCGACAGAAAAGCTGATCAACGCGGAGCGCATCGCGCGCATGAAGCATGGGGCGCGGCTGGTGAACACGGCGCGCGGTGAACTGGTGGATGAGGCGGCGGTGGCCGCCGCGCTGCGCGAGGGCCAGCTTGCGGGCGCGGCGCTCGACGTATTTGCGGCGGAGCCGGTGCCGGCGGATTGGCCGCTGCGCGGATTGCCCAATGTGATTGCCACGCCGCACGTGGCCGGTTCGACGCGGGAGGCGCAGGAGGAAGTTGGGTACCTGATCGCGCAGCAAGTGCGCGACTTTTTGGGCGACGGCATCCTGCGCAACGCGGTGAACCTGCCGAATATCTCGGCGGAACAGTACCGTCGCGTGCGTCCGTATCTGGAATTGGCAGGGCGGCTGGGGTCGCTGGTGGCGCAGATCATGCCGGGGGCGCTGGCAAGTGTTCGCATCACGTATGCGGGCGAGCCAGCGGAGCTGGGTACCAGCGTGCTCGCGAATGCGGTGCTGGCGGGCATGCTCAACACGGTGTTGGCAGAAAAAGTGAACCTGGTGAACGCGGCGGCGGTGGCCGCGGCGCGCGGGCTGGCGATCGAGGAACACACACGGCGGCGCGAACAGGGCTTTCCCAATACGCTGGAAGTTGCGGCGCGCAACGACGCGGGGAAAGAGCTCGCCGCGGAAGGCACGGTGCTGCACGGCGCGGACCCGCGCATCCTGAACCTCGACGGCATTTATGTGGAGACGCCGCTGGAGGGCACGATTCTCTTCACGCGCAACCGCGACGTGCCCGGGGTGATCGGGCAGATTGGCACGATCCTCGGCAGCCAGGGCGTGAATATCGCCACGTTTGCGCTGGGGCGGCGCGAGGCGGTGCGCGGCGCGGAAGCCATCGCGCTGATCGGCGTGGATGGCGAGGTAGCGGATTCCGTGGTCACCCACCTGCGCAACGGCGTGGCCGCGCTCACCGAAGCGCGCGTGGTGCGCTTACCTTCAGCGGCGCAGGCTCGCCAGTCTTCCTTTGCCTTCCCGGCTGGAGGATAATGAAATCGATGTAGCGGCGACCTTTAGGTCTAGGTCGCCATCATCTGCGTGAACGTCGGTAAGTGGCGACCTAAAGTGGCGACCTAAAGGTCGCCGCTACATCGAAGGTCCAACGCCCTGACGAAAGGAGTCGGGCCATGAGCGTATCCACCCGCCTGAAGTCTTTCCTGGAAGAGAACAAGGTTCACTACACGCCGATGAGCCACACGCCTGTATACACGGCGCAGGCTGCGGCGGCCGTCATGCATGTTTCGGGGAAGGAAGTGGCCAAGACCACGGTGGTCCAGGCCGGAGAGCAAATGATCCTAGCCGTGTTACCCGCGGCGGCGCACATCCATTTCGGCAGGCTCGGGGCGCTGGTGGGCACGTCGGTGCGCCTTGCGTCGGAGCGGGAGTTCATGGACAAGTTCCCGGATTGCGAACTGGGCGCGATGCCGCCCTTTGGCAATCTTTACAAGCTGCCGGTGTACGTGGATGAGAAACTGGCGGCGGATGAGGAGATTGTCTTCAACGCCGGGACGCATCGCGACGCCATCCGCATGCGCTACGAGGATTTCGCGCGGCTGGCGCAGCCCACCGTGGGCAACTTCGCCGACAAGGGGTAAGTGCCCCGCTGCGATTCGCGTTCGCGGGCTTGGGCAGCGAGACGCCATAAGCACGGCCAGCTTGGGCCGTTCGCTTGCGGTTTCTCCATACGATTCTGGTACCATTCGGGGCGTTGATGCGGATAATGAGTGGCAGTTTTCGTGAAAGGAGATTGCCATGCCGACGGTCAAAGCCAACAACCTCACGATGAACTACGACCAGCAAGGAAGTGGCGAACCCCTGATTCTCATTCCTTACCTCTCAGCCGATCGCACCTGTTATGCCTTTCAGGTGGCCGAATACGCGAAGCACTTCACCTGCGTTGCGCCGGATCTGCGAGGGACGGGGGAGACAGACAAGCCCGAGGGCGCTTATTCCACCGAGGTTCTGGCCGACGACGTCGCGGCCTTCATGCAAGCTTTGGGTATCGGCACGGCGCACATCTTCGGACTTTCGCTTGGCGCGGCTGTAGGCATGTGGCTGGCGGCGAAGCATCCTGAGAAGGTGAAGTCGTTATCGCTGCATAGCGCGTGGACGAAGACGGATCCGTACATCCGAGCCGTAGTCGAAGGCTGGCAGGTAATGGCGAAAACGCTGGACAGTGTTCCGGAGATGGTTGTGCAGGCGATTTTCCCGTGGTGCGTTACGCCAGAGTTGTACGCTGCCAAGCCGGAGTACATCCAGTCGTTGGCGGACTTTGTTCGCAGCCGGCCGGCGCAGCCTGTGGCAGCTTTCATCCAGCAGTCGAATGCCGTGATGGCCCACGATGTTGAGTTGCAGCTCGGCCGGATCCAGGCGCCGACGCAGATCACATTCGGGCGGCACGACCAGTTGACCTCCACGCGTTTCGCGGATCCGATGAAGCGTGGTATTCGTGATTCCGAGCTACTGATTTTTGAAGCGTGCGCGCACGCCCCGATCTATGAAAAGGTCGAGGAGTTCAATCAAAAGACCCTCGAGTTCTTGCAGCGCCACGCAGGAGCGCGCACCGCGTCCACCGCCCGCAGCTAATTGGGAAGCTGGCGCCTGAAAGCGTGGGATCCCCGATCGACGCGGATGGAAAAACTGCTCGACCGCTGATCCTCTGCCTGCGGCGCTAAGCAAACGTGGAATGACAGCGCGAGATCAGGGGTTCACGAATCACGAGCCACGAACCACTAGCCTTTGATGACGCCCATGGGGCGGAGGCGGGCGACTTTGCGGGCCAGGCCGGCGTTGTGGACCACGTTGATGACGGCATCGATGTCTTTGTAAGCCTCGGGGATTTCTTCCAGCAGGCCGTCGCGGGTTTCGGTGCGAATGATGATGCCCTGATCGGCGAGCTTTTGCGTTTCGATGCGGGCGTCGCGGCCCTGCTTGGCGGCGGTGCGCGACATTTGCCGGCCGGCGCCGTGGCAGACGGTGCCGAAAGTTTCGTCCATGGCTTTTTCCGTGCCCACCATCACGTAGCTTGCGGTGCCCATGGAGCCGGGAATCAGCACGGGCTGGCCGACGGGTTGGTAGGCTTCAGGGATAAACGGCGAGCCAGCGGGGAAGGAGCGCGTGGCGCCCTTGCGGTGCACGAGCACATCGTGAGTGTCGTTGCCGCCGGCTCTCTCCGCGGGGTCGCCCGCGATGCGGTGTTTCTCATGCTTGGCGATGTTGTGCGCCACGTCGTAAACCACGCGGAGCGCGACGCCGTCGCCGAAGATGCGCGCGAATGACTGGCGCGTGAAATGCGTAATGGCTTGCCGGTTGGCCCACGCGAAATTGGCCGAGGCGGCCATCGCCGCGAGGTAGCTTTGGCCTTCGGGCGAGTGAATGGGGACGCAGGCGAGCTGGCGGTCGGGTAGGCTGATATCGTGGCGGCGCATGGCCTCGTTCATGGTCTTCACGTAATCGGTGCAGACCTGATGGCCGAGGCCGCGCGAGCCGCAGTGAATCAGCACGACGACTTGGCCTTCGCGGAGGCCGAAGCGCTCGGCGACTTCCGGCTCGAAGATGCGCTCCACGTATTGCACTTCGAGGAAGTGATTGCCGCTGCCGAGCGTGCCGATTTGCGTGCGGCCGCGCTGCTTGGCGCGGTCGCTGACTTTGGCCGGGTCGGCGCCATCCATCTGGCCTGACTCTTCGCAGAATTCCACGTCGTCGGCTTCGCCATATCCGCGCTCGACGGCCCACGCCGCCCCGCGCTCGAGCGCCTGGTTCAAATCGTCGAAGCTGCACTTGACGAAGCCTTGCGAGCCGGTGCCGGAAGGCACGTCGCGAAAAAGCTGGTTGATGAGTTCGCGCAGCTTGGGAGTGACGGCGTCGCGCTGGAGATTGCTGGCGAGCAGGCGCACGCCGCAGTTGATGTCGAAGCCGACGCCGCCCGGTGAAACGACGCCTTTCTTGTAATCGGTGGCCGCGACGCCGCCGATGGGGAAGCCGTAGCCCTGATGGATGTCGGGCATGGCCAGCGAGCGGCCCACGATGCCCGGCAGGAACGCGACGTTCATGGCCTGCTCGATGGAGAGATCTTTGACGATGTGCTCGATCAGTTGCGCGTCGGCGTAGATGAGCGCATCGGTGCGCATGCCCTCTTTCGTGCCGCGCGGGACGAGCCACCGATAGTCGTCAACTTTTTTTAGCGCGCTGCGGTCAATCGCCATCCTGCCCTCACAATGATTATACGCGCCGGTGACAAAGGGTTTGTGTGGAGTGCGGGAGCGAAGCTCCCGCTTTGTTTTGAGTGGCGCGCTCAGTGCTGCCATCGCGGCCATTGAATCAAAAAGGGGCTTCTGGATTTGACGTGTGCGCAAATCGCGAAAGTTCAGCGCTTGCGAAAACAAAGCGGGAGCTTCGCTACCGCACTCCATACGACCTGCGCGCGGCGCGACCGCTCAAAGCCGCGGGGCTTCGCGTGGCGAAAGCAGCGGTTCGAGGCACTTTGCAATACGCAGGAGGGACGCTTCCGCCCATGCGGGGGCGATGACCTGCATACCGATGGGCAGGCCGGCGCGGGTGAACCCGCACGGAATGGAAATGGCCGGCAAGCCGGTGAGATTCTGCGGACGGTTGAGTCGCAGCAGCGCGGTGCGCACGTTCTCTTCGTCGCCGGCGGGATTCGCCGCCGTAGGCCCGCCGATGCGGACGCTGTGCGCGCCGATGGGTGATGCCGCCACCGGGGCCGATGGCGCGAGGATGGCATCCACGCGCTGGAACGCTGCGGCAAAATCGGCGAGAAACTCGTGCTTGACCTCCCACGCGCGCACGTAGTCGGTGGCTTTCAGCTCGGCGCCCAACTCGAGGCGCTTGCGCACGTCTTCGCTGTAGTCGGCTGCGCGCGCGGGATACCAGCCCATCCGCTCGTGATAGGCCCGCGCCTCGGCCAGCGCAATGTAAGATCTGGGTGAATCCGGATCGCGCACGTGCGGCAATTCAATTTCGATGATTTCGGCGCCGAGCTTCTCGTACTCTTTGGCGGCGGCTTCGACCGCCGCGCGCACCTCATCGTGGATGCGATCGAAGAAGTAGTGCTTCGGCCACCCCAATCGAATCCCGGCGGCGGGCGCATCGGCTCGCGCAGCTTTTTTCTTTCCTCTTTTCTCTTTTCTATTTTCTCTTTTCTCTGCGATGAGAGACGCCAGGTTGCCAAGCTTCGGCTGACCCAGCGTAGAGGGATCTCGCTCGTCCACCCCCGCAATCGCCGCCAGTAGAATCGCTGCATCGCCGGCGGTGCGCGCCAGCGGCCCGGTGTGGTCGAGGCTGGGACAAAGGGCAATCACGCCGTACGCGCTCACGCGGCCAAATGTCGGCTTGAGCCCGACCACGCCGCACAACGCCGCCGGTATGCGAATCGAGCCTCCCGTATCGCTGCCCAGCGACGCGCAGCACAACCCCGCCGCAATCGCCGCCGCCGAACCACCGCTCGATCCTCCCGGAATGCGCGACGTGTCCCACGGGTTGCGCACCGGCCCATAAAACGGATTCTCGCTGGTCACGCCGTAGGCGAACTCGTGCATGTTGGTCTTGCCCAGCAGGATCGCGCCCGCCTCGCGTAGTCGTGCCGCTACGGTGGCGTCTTCCGCGGGCACAAAGTCCGCCAGCACCTTCGACCCCGCGGTGGTGCGCAGGCCACGGGTGTGAATGTTGTCTTTCAGCGCGATGGGAATGCCGTGCAGCGGGCCGCGGTAACGCTTGTGTGCGATTTCTTGCTCCGCCGCACGGGCTTCTGCGCGCGCCGATTCCGCGGTCACCGTGATGTAGGCATTCAGCTTTGGGTTCAGTTGCTCGATGCGCTTGAGGAATGCATCCACCAGCTCGAGCGGCGAAAGCTTGCGCTTCGCAATCAGCGGCGCCAGCCGCTCGATGGGCCAGAGCGTGACTTCG
>JBOGNS010000060.1:0-6038 GCA_050747305.1 Candidatus Acidiferrales bacterium
GGCTGGCCGGACATCTACGTCGCCAACGATTCCACGCCGAATTTTCTCTTCCACAACCGGCGCGACGGCTCATTCGAGGAAATTGCGCTGGAAGCCGGCGTCGCCCTCAGCGAAGAAGGCCGCGCGCAAGCCGGCATGGGCCTCGCCATTGCCGACACCGATCACGACGCGCGCATGGACATTTTCGTCACCAACTTTTCCCACGACACCAGCACGCTCTACCGCAACACCGCGTCCGGATTCCGCATCGACACCGAAGCGGCAGGACTCGGCGAAGCCTCGCGCGCTTATCTGGGATGGGGCGCTGCCTTCGCCGATCTCGATAACGACGGCTGGCGCGATCTGCTTGTCGCCAACGGCCACATTTACCCCGAGATTGACCTGTTTCCGCTCGGCTCCACCTACTTGCAGCGCCTGCTGCTCTATCGCGGCGCGGGCAGCGGGCGCTTCGCGGAAGTCGGCGAAGCCATGGGCGGCGAAATCACCAAGAAGCGCGGCGGGCGCGGCGTCGCCGCAGCCGATTACGATAACGATGGCGACGTGGACATCCTGATCGTCAACCTCGATGCGCGGCCCACGCTGCTGCGCAACGATGGCGGCAACCGCAAGCACTGGCTCAGCGTGCAGCTCGCCGGCGCGAAAAGCAATCGCAGCGCGGTCGGCGCGCGCGTCACGGTGGAAACCAAAGCCGCAAAGCAAGTCGCGGAGGTCAGCGCGGGCGGCAGCTACCTTTCCCAGCACGACCCGCGGCTGCACTTCGGGCTGGGCGACGCATCGCACGTGGCGCGGCTCGAAGTGCGCTGGCCCAGCGGCGCGGTGCAAAAATTCGAGAATCTCGCGGCCGACCGCTTCTTGCTGATCGAAGAAGGCAAGAAGTTAGAGCAACTCAGAACTCAGAACTCAGAACTCACAATCTCACAATCAAACATCACCAATCACAAATCGGAAATCATCAAATCGCAAATCGCAAATCACAAACCGCAAATCACCAATTCCAGATCAATTCCGCGCCGTCTTCGCGATTTCGCTGCTTAGCGCTTGCCGCTGCTGGCGCGCGCGTTCGGCGAGCGCGTGCTTGGGGAACAGGCGCAGAAATTCATCCAGCTCTGCGAGCGCGGCGGGATAATCGCGGCGATGGATAAGCAGATTGTAGTAGAGCTGGTGCGTAGAAGGCTCGTTGGCATTCAGCTCGTGGGCGCGGCGAGCGTGCGGAAAAGCGTCATCGATGCGGCCCCAGCCGGAGAATGACTCGCTCAGCTCGAAGTGCGTGATCCACAAATCTTCCTTGAGTTGCAGGGCGTGGTGCAGGTTGGTGACGGCCTTCTCCCACTCGCGCTGCACGCGGTAAGCGCGGCCCAGCAGCGCCAGCGTGCGCGGATTCTCCGGATTGAGCAGGGCGGCCTTCTCCAGCACCGCCTGCGCTTCGGCGGGCTTGCGCTCGCGCCAGTAGGCCTGCGCAAGTTGGATATACGCTTCGTCGATCCCGGCATCCATTTCGATGGTCTTCTTGAAGTACTTGATGCTCGCGCCGAAGTCGCTCTCGGCGAAAGCGGCCAGCCCCTTCTGGAATTCGCGAGCGGCTTCGTAGCGCCGCGGGTTGAGCGGCTCTTCATCGGCAACGGCGCCGGCGTCGCCATCGGCAGGAACCAATTTCAGCATCATGCCTTCCGCGGGGATGAAAGAATGCTCGAGCGCCACGCGAACCGGTTTGTAACCCACCACATCGGCGGCCACAACGTAAAAGCCGCAGACAATATTGTGAAACTGAAAGTGGCCGGATTTCGCAGCCCAAGTGCGTTGCAGCAGAATTCCAGTGTGAGTTTCCAGCCGCACCTGCACGCGCTCGGGCAGATCGGCGCCCGCCGGAGGCCGCACGAAGCCGGCAATGTCCGCCTTCACCGGACTCTCGGTGTAATTGGAAGGCGCGCCGCTCTCCGGTGTGGGGAAGGGCAGCTTCTGCGCGGTGAGGCTCGCGGTGCAGAGCAAGCCCGCAGCAACGGCAAAAACCGCATTGTGGCGCGTGGTCATCTCTTATTCCTTTCCCCAAGTAAAAAGGCAAAAGTAAAAAGGCAAAAAAAACAAAAGGTAAAGCGTCCGAAGCAATTTTTCCTTTTGCCTTTTCACTTTTTATCTTCTCAGGCCCCCAATTAAGAAGGCAAAAGTGAAAAGGCAAAAAACAAAAGGTAAAGCGTCCGATCCTACTCCTTGCCCGAGCCAGTTAAGAACTTTTGCAGCGCCTCACGCTGCTGGCGCGCGCGCGGCGCAAGCTGGTGGTCAGGAAACATTTTCAGGAACTCGTACAGTTCGGCCAGCGCTTCGCGGTGCTGGTTCTTGCGGATCAGCACGTTGTAGTAAAGCTGATGGATGGCCGGCTCTTTGGTGTTGAGTTGGTGCGCGCGCGCGACGTGCGGGAACGCCTCGTCCAGCCTGCCCAGGCCCAGCAGCGCTTCCCCCAGCTCGAGCCGCGCGAACCAGGAATCTTCCTTGAGCTTGACCGCGGTTTGCAGCGCCGCGACAGCCTCGGCCAGCAATTTGCGCTGGCGGAAGGCGCGACCGAGCAGCGTAAAGGCCAGATCATTCTGCGGATTGAGCCGCGTGGCGTTATCGAGCGCCTGCTGCGCGCCACTGGGGTCATTTTGTTGCAGCAGGATGCGGCCGATTTGCACGTACGCATCATCGAAGCCGGGATGCAGTTCGATGGCTTTGCGGAAGCGGGCCACGGCGTCGTCCAGTTTGTTGGAGGCGATGCTTTCCAGCCCTTTTTGATACTCCTCGCGCGCCTTGGCAGGCGCCGCCAGCAGGCGCACAGAAACCGCATCGCCCGGCGCGGGCGGAGCGCCGGCGGGTGGCTCCGGTTCCAGAAAAATCAGAATGCCGTCCAGCGGGGCATAGGAGTATTCGACGCGCATGCGCACTGGCTTGAAGCCGTTGGCGTTGATCACCAGGTCGTATTGCCCCTGGCTCACATCGAAAAATTCGAAGCGCCCCGAGCTGCTCGTGGTGACGCGCGACACCATGCCGCCATGCTCGCTGTGCAGTTGCACCAGCACCGGCTGCGTCTGGCTGCTATCCCGCACCCGCACCGACCCGGCAATCACTGGCCTGCGCAGACCCTGCGGCCGCGCCGCCTCCGCCCACACCGGCGCCGCAAGCATCACGCCGCCGCACACCACGGCGCACCCCGGCACAGCAGGAGCCACAAGCATCACAGCTAACGCGCCATTGCGCCAGACGGGCATTCGTGCCGCCACCACCCTGCTTCCTATGTACTCCCCTTCGTGACCAGAAGCAAGGGAACAAAAGCCGCGCCAAGAGCAAATGCCATCTGCGTCCGCGCGATCATGGGCCTGCCTCTCTCGTTACGCGGACGGCGGATGCGTCTCGGCCGCAACATTCGCGGTGCCTTCCAACAGCTTCCCTCCGCACGTTCCCAGCCCGGAGGCTCGTGCCTCCGGCTTCGCCGCTGAAGAAACCACCGTCCCCCGGCGGCGACACCCCTCCATGGTTCTCCGGCTTATTGCTTGCTGTTCCTGCCTGCATCACTTCATTTCTTTGGCCCAGGCCTAGTGAGCGCCTTCGTCAATGCGGCCAGAACCCGCGTCTCTTGGCGGCCTTCCAAGGAGTGCTCCCAAAATCGCAGCACTCTCCAGCCCGCCGCACGAAGCAGCCTTGCATTGCGCCGGTCACGCAACCGATTGCCAGCGATCTTCTGCCGCCAGTATCGGCGATTGTCTCGCGGCAGCTTGTAACAGCGCGGACACCCATGCCAGAAGCAGCCATCAATGAACACAGCCACACGTTCTTGGGAACACGAAGCCCAGCTTTGCCAAAGGGATCGTCACTGCATAAGATATCCTTCGCGCGCAGCCGTTTTAGGAAGTTTATGGCGTTCTAGGGCCGACCCGAGTCACAATCATCGCGAGGAGATGACAATGGACGATCATTCTTGGGCCCAAGTGAAGATCGGTGGACGGATTACCCAAGACCAAATCACCGAGCTGGAACGAATTGCGGATGCGAATCGCTACGACCAGGATGAGGAAGCAAACGACGGTGGCTTCCTCACATACTCCGACTCTCAGGCCAAGGGAGCTTTAATGGGGCCACTTACGGAGTTCTGCGAGAAGAATGAATTGCCCTATGATCATGAGTGGGATCCGTGCGTTGGATACTACAACGCTGGGGCCGTCTACTACAGGCCAAGAACAGGGTCCGAAAAACGCACCCTTGATACCACCATCGAGGGCGAGCCTGTCGTTCCACAGCGCGAAGTCGCACGCCTATTGCGCTCCGGTAAAAGAATTGCGACACCGCGTAAGTTGGGACTATTGCGCGACCGGCTACGCCACAGTGCGGGCCTCGATGTGTCTAAGCTTCAACCCATCAAAATCGCTGGGTAGAGCAGGCTCAAGACCGGCTCTGGCGACCCCTGCCTCTAGTTGTGCCTTGAAGTGACCACCTTCCGTCGCTTGGTAGAGAAGCATGACGTTCGTATGGTTCGAATTCTTTTCCCAAGAGCTGGATTCTTGGTAGGATGCCGGCGGATGTGGTTGCCGGCTAATTGGTTAACAAGAACCGGTGTACGCCGCTTTGCGGTGTGAGGCTCCAAGGCGCGATGATTTGTCCCGGAGAAATCATTTCACACGCCGCTATGTCCCTCGAGGAGGGGGCGCACTTG
This sequence comes from Candidatus Acidiferrales bacterium, assembly GCA_050747305.1. Taxonomy (GTDB): domain Bacteria; phylum Acidobacteriota; class Terriglobia; order Acidiferrales; family UBA7541; genus JBOGNS01. The sequence continues at coordinate 4,679 of JBOGNS010000060.1, forward strand.
CAGCGCGGGATGAACTTCCGCCTGCGAAACGAGATAAGCGTCCTGCTGATGAGTGTTCGCCGTGGAGCACCCTATGAAGACCGACTTCTGGAAGACGGGCGCGTGCTGATATACGAAGGACATGACGCGCACCGGATTGCGGGTGGCCCGGCCCCCAAAGAGTGCGACCAGCCGGAACAAACGCCCAAAGGAAAACCGACGCAGAACGCTCTGTTTTTCAAGGCTGCCGTTCGATTCAAAACCGGAAAAGGCAACGCGGAACAAGTGAGGGTTTACGAAAAGATCCGCGATGGCATTTGGGTCTTTAACGGCGTATTTCGGTTAGTCGACGCCTGGAAGGAGAAGCAAGGCGCTCGAACGGTGTTTAAGTTTCGGCTCGCGATTTCCAAGCAAACTCGCGTCTCACGACGGGAACTCAGGGACTTGAGCCATGTCCGAATGATCCCCAGCGCAGTCAAATTGGAAGTATGGAAGCGTGACCGGGGTCGTTGCGTCAAATGTGGCCGTCAAGAAAATCTCCACTTCGATCATGACCTGCCGTTTTCACGCGGCGGCACGTCCCTGCTTGCTCGTAACATCCAACTTCTCTGCGCAAGGCACAATCTGGCCAAGAAAAATCGAATTGAATAAGCCCGACAAACCAGGCATCACGTAGGCGACCGAACTTCGCGGCACTTACTCGATGGCGACAGGCTTAGGGACCAGGGAGGCGCTTCGTAGCATTTAGCTGTTGCCACCCCGTCGCCTTATCTTTTCGCTTGACATTCGCTTTCCATTTTGCTATAAGCACTACATGATTGTCGCTTGCGGCTATGTATGGAGTGCGGCGGCTCGCCGCCGTTCTACCCAGCGCGAAGCTCGCTTCGCGCGGTCAAACGACCGGATGACAGCGATTGCACTCCGCATCAGGAGTCTCGCTTCATCGCGCCAAGCCCGCCCGCTCTACCCACCCGTAGCCAACAATCAAATCCACATACCCTGCGAACCCAAACCCTTGCAACCAAACCACTTGCGCGCAGCCTTCGTAGCTTCGATTCCCGCAAGTGGCCCATTTGCAAGCGGTTACGCGAATTTTCGTAGAGGGGGAGTACCCTATGCCTGGTTCCGTAAAATGCGCCTTTCAGTTCGCCGATCTTCGCACCTGCCAGCGCTGGTCCAACCGTGGCTCACGCTTCTGCCATAACCATCAGCCGCCCTATCGCATGAACGACGACCAATATGACCGCGTCCACCCTCTCGCCCGTCTCTCCACCCCCGACGATGTCTTCAACGTCATCCGCGAATCCCTCAACGCCACCCGCCAGGGCCGCATGGCCCCCGCGCAGGCCTTTGCCGTCGACCGCCTCGCCAACACGTGGCT
>JBOGNS010000061.1:0-3466 GCA_050747305.1 Candidatus Acidiferrales bacterium
GCTACTTCTCCGCTTCCAGCTTCGGCCACACCGGCTACACCGGCACTTCCCTCTGGCTCGACCCGGAGAAAGAACTCTTCGTCATCCTGCTCACCAACCGCGTCCACCCCACCCGCGACAACACCAAGATCGACCAAGTCCGGCCCGCCCTCCACGACGCCGTCATCGAATCCCTCGGCCTCCTTCCGCCCGTACCGGCGCCGCTCCGGCAGTAAGCATCAAGGGCCGTGGATTCTCTGTGCTCTCTGTGACGCTCCGTGCCTCTGTGTTCACCCTAATCCTTCTCTTTTCTGTTTTCACCTTTCAAACGCGCTCATCCGCTGTTCAAACGCACGCAGCAACCATTCAGTGATTACCGGTTGTGTTTTTCTCCTGTCGGCTCCATTCTGCACGCGTAAGTCAGAATTCCAGGACTACGCCTGATGCCACGAATAGAAACGGACAATTCGGCACAGCCAGCAACCGACGACCTCGGCGCCGGCACACAGGCGTGGCTCTTCCGCGCCGGTTAACCTGCACCGAATTCCCGGTTCACAACTGAATCCGATCTTGTTTCGCTTACGCAGAATCCCGCCGATAGGCGGGTGAAGCGCGCCGCGGTGTCATCTCGTTTGAGTGGCACAGAGTTGTACTCTGTGCGAAAGCCCGTCCACTCACGCCGGCGATGCTCGCCTCTTCGGGCACACGCTCGATGTGTGCCCGCGCGAGCCGCGGCGTGCTCGGCGCAAGCCGGGCAAACGCGATGGCACCGCGATCGGGGCAAGCCGTCAATCTTGCAACGGCCGAAAGCTGGTGAAACCGGCTCTCACAACCGAAGCGCAAGCGGCCACGGCCGCCGCTTCTTAGAAAGGAATCGCAGTTGACCGAAATTCGCATTCTCGGAAATGGGTTTGGCGCGTTCGACTCGCTCTGCACAACCTGCTCGATGGGCATGGTTGTCGTCGGCCCGTCACCCAGCCAGCACGTCACACGTTGCCGTTGGGGTGAGCCGACTTGGGAGCCACCTTTCGCAGTGAGTGAGTGCACAGCCTACGTCGACCGCCGCCAACCCGACCTGTACGACATGAAGGAAGTAGCGCACGTGCTGGTACGCGGGCAGCGTGGCAAGCGCGTTGGCTTCGTCACTCCCGATCAGTATCGCGAGTTGCAGACTGAGAACGACGACTAAGGCTGCGCTGCGCGGCGAAGATCCATGCGGGCTCACGCCATCACGGGCTCGTCTACGTACCAACGAAACGGAAGGGCGATTTGTGAGCCATGTAATTGCCGTGCGTGGCCGTTGCGCAGCCTTTCAGGCGCAGTAGCACAGCCACTCTTGGCTGTGCGGTTCACCTGCAAGTCTCCCACCTGCGCGCAGCCGAAACCGCGGGGGCTCCCTCGTGCCGTGTCGTTCAGTTTTACGGTGACGGAAAGATCGTGGGCCCCTGCACAAACAGGTCGTAGGTGGTTAGGTCGATAGGTTGGCGGGCTGGCAGGCTTGGCCGTTAGCAAACCATCGACGTGGAAAGCAAAAGATTAACGCAGAGAAACACAGAGGAGCACAGAGGGACACAGAGTTCGAAGTTCGGAGTTCGGAGTTGTAGTTGCTGTTGGCGAATTCGCATCGCGTTCCGCGTCGCGGCGCTGTCAGCCGCTATAATTCTTGGCGTGAAGCTGCGCGCCGCAACTCGCACCGCTAGCACTGAACAGCGCAATCCGCGCACGCGCGGGCTGGACTTGAAATCCACACTTGAATTGGTGGAGAGCATCAATCTTGAAGATGCTGCCGTTGCTGCCGCCGTGCGTCGCGAGCTGCCGGCCATCGCGCGGGCCGTGGACACAATCGTCGCCGGGCTGCGGCGCGGCCGACGCCTGCTGTACGTTGGTGCAGGTACCAGCGGACGGCTCGCTGTACTCGACGCGGCGGAATGCCAGCCGACTTTCGGCATCTCGCCGCAACGGATTCAAGCTGTAATCGCCGGCGGGCGTCGCGCGCTCACTGCTGCTGTAGAAGGCGCGGAAGATAACGCTGCAGCAGGCGCTCGCGATCTTGCCGCGCGCAAAATTTCCTCGCAGGATGTAATCGTGGGACTCACCGCCAGCGGCGCGACGCCTTACGTGATGGGCGCGTTGCGCTATGCTCGCCGACGCAAAGCCGCTACCATCGCCGTCACCTGCAACCGGGGCGCACCCATCGCCAAACTGGCGCGCATCGTGATTGCGCCGGAAACCGGCCCGGAGGTAGTAGCGGGTTCGACACGCATGAAGGCTGGAACAGCGCAGAAATTGGTACTGAACATGCTCTCTACCGCTACGATGGTGCGGTTGGGCCACGTGTACGACAACTGGATGATCAACGTGGCCCTGACCAACACCAAGTTACGGCGCCGCGCCGTGCGCATCCTGGAAGAGGCCACAGGCGCGAGTGTGTCAGAAGCGGAACGCGCGCTGCGTCACGCGGGACACGATTTGCGCCTCGCCCTGGTGATGCTCAAGCGCGGCGACACCCCGGCCGATGCGCGGCGGAGACTGAAGGCGGCTCATGGCAACCTGCGAAACGCCCTTGGAGAGCGCGAGCGCAATCGCGCAAGAGAAGGCCGAACGCCGCCGTAGGCGACGGCGCAAGTCCGACCACCCCGCAACCGGCGCGGTGGCGAGCGATCTGGCGCGCGAGACGATGGACAAGTTCCTCATCGAAGGCGGGCGCAAGCTGGAAGGCACGGTGCGCATCAGCGGGGCAAAGAACGCCGCGCTGCCCGCCATGGCCGCCGCGCTGCTTACCGCCGACCGCGTCCACCTGAAAAACGTGCCGCGCGTGCGCGACATCATCACTATGGGCAAGCTGCTCGCGCACATGGAAGCGCACGTGGAATCGCCCGACCTGCCGCCGACCGACATTTCGATTCAAGCCGAGCGCATCTCGCACGCCGAAGCGCCGTACGAACTGGTGAAGACCATGCGCGCTTCGGTGCTCACGCTCGGCCCGCTGGTGGCGCGTTTCGGTTACGCCCGCGTTTCGCTTCCCGGCGGCTGCGCCATTGGCGCGCGCCCGGTGGACTTGCACATCAAGGCGCTCGAGCAGATGGGCGCAGTGATGTCCACCGACCACGGCTACGTCGAAGCCAAGGCGCCGTCGAGCGGACGCTTGCGCGGCGGGCACATCGTGTTCGACAAGATCACCGTCACCGGCACAGAAAATATTCTGATGGCCGCGGCGCTGGCGGAAGGCGAAACCGTCCTGGAAAATTGCGCGCGTGAGCCAGAAATCGGCGACCTCGCGGACTTGCTGGTCAAGATGGGCGCGCGCATCGAAGGCGCGGGTACACCTACGATTCGCGTGCACGGCGTCGAAAAGCTTCGCGGCGCGGAACACACCGTGATCCCCGATCGCATCGAAGCGGGCACGTTCATCATCGCCGCAGCCATGACCGGCGGAGACCTCCGCGTAACTCACTGCGAGCCCGCGCACCAGACTGCACTGCTCACG
>JBOGNS010000062.1:0-7625 GCA_050747305.1 Candidatus Acidiferrales bacterium
TTCGCGCTCTCCGCGACGGCGACCGGCGCGTAGAAACCCTGCCCACTCGCTACGGAACCTTTCGCGCTCGGCGGGCGCGAACAGGCTATCGAAAGTCCGGCGGCGCATCTCATCCGGTGGAATGCCAAAGAACTCACAGGCCGCAGGGTTGGCCTCGAGGATACGCCAGTTGTCGTCAAAAACGACCATGGCATCCAGCGAGGCGTCGAATATGGCTTGAACTTCCTGCTGCCGCACGGACGCGGGAGCGGCGCCGCGCTCCGGAGTCCATGCCGCGCCCATGCCTTCACCTGCGTGCGCCATCTGACGATTGCGCGGTGAACTCGCCTGCTCTCCAAAAGGTTTCATGATCGCCTCGTAATGCCCGCAAAGAAAGAAGGACGGCTGCAATGGATTACACGGTTTATGCCGAATCCCGATTGCGATTAGAGGATTTCGTGAAATCTGGTGCGTGATGGCCCGCTATTGAAGGACGAACGTGTGCGGCTCGGCCGGATTGGAACCCATGGGCATCAGCATCCTCTGCCTCCCTACCCCGACAAAATACCCCCGGTCCCACCGGTATTCTATGCAACTTACAGGCCAGACTCAAAGGGAATTACATGCTTCTCATAAACTGTCTCACTGCTAGCCTTTTGCCTGACCCGTGCGACGAGCGCGCTCTCGCTCATGGCTTGCAACCCTGCGGAAGTTTTACGCGAAACTCCCAGCCACCCTACAGTTTTTCCGTATCTATTTCGCCGTATGCGCCTATCAGGTCTTCCCAGCCGGCACAGGTGGTGGTTTCACAGCGGCTGAATCCGGGAACTAATCGCCTGTGCGCCGCGCGACAGGCAGGCGCGTGCACGTTGCCGGATTGGCGTGCGCTAGTTTGGTGGCGGGGTGTTGGCGGCGGGCGGTACGGCCGGCTGAACCGGTGCGTTTTCGATAGCCTGCTTCAGCCGCTCCAAATCACTTTCTAACGCGCTTCGTGTCTTGTCGTCGGTGAAGGGCGCCAGGAATCGCGCCCAGCCTTTGTAGCTGACGGTTAAATTTTGCGTGACCCTGGTGCCGCTGGCGGTGGGAGTCAAATCCAAATGGTTCACGGCGTCGAAGAACGGCGCCTGCATCCGCACTTGCAGCAACTGGTTCTTTTCCACGCGCTGAATTTCCGTCGCGACTTCCACGCGCTCGCCTTCCCGCTCGACCACTTGAATTGACCGCGCCCCAACTTCCGGCGGGAGAGCCGCAACTTGCGCCCCATTTCCCTTCTCTGTGGACGCCTCGCCGTTGCGCGGCCGCGAATCGGCCAAGACTCCCTGCGGGCGCGAGCCGGCTCCGCGATCCTCGGGCCCGGCGCCTTCCCTGCGCCACTCCACCAGTCCGGCCACCCACTGCTTCATCTTCTCCGGCTCCGTCAGGTAAGGGAACACACGATCGGCCGGCGCGCGCACCTCCACTTCCGCCGCATAGAACCGCGGCGCGCCGCCCTTCACCCACACCACCAGCGGCGCCAGCACAGCCACGGCAACAATCACCGCCCACGCAATCCTTCTACGGCTCAAGACCCCTCCCGGCCACAACGCCGACCAACAGTATTACGGAACCCGCCACTTCTTTCAAATTCCGTACCATGCACCAAGCGGAACCAGCGACCACATTAGCAGGCAGCATCGGAGCAAGAACAAGTAAAAAGGAAAAAGTAAAAGGCAAAAGTAAAGAACAACAAAGGAAGGACGAGAGGGGAAGGAAGGAAGGAAGGAAGGAAGGAAGAGCAACCAGCAGACGCCGCCTCGCATTCGCTTGGCGAAAATGTCCAGGTGTGCTGAGTCAGAAGTTTCGTCGAAGAATTGCGCCGCCGTGAGGGCGTGTTGGAGTAGCGGAGATTGCTCCCACTTTCGCAGCGGAAGCCCGCCGTGCAGAGACGGAATCACTTACTGCCGGAGCAAGCTCCGGCAGGGGAGAACGGCGGCAAGCCGCCGCACTCCATAGGCGCGCTGAATTGGGAGATTCCGCCAACCCGACGCAGAGTCGAGGTTCAATCCCTTGCTTCGTCTTTGCCTTTTGCCTTTTTACTTTTTCCTTTTTACTTTTCCCTTGCCCCGACATATCATCCCCGCCAATCTGCGCCTAGTGCCCGCGAGCGCAATGGGCACAGCGCGCACAATAGGCGCAGCAAGCGCAATGGGCGCAGCAAGCAGCGCCCCTACGACGCGCGTAACCGGAAGTGGCCATGGACATCGATGCACATGACGTCCTTCTCGTCGGTGGCGGAGGTGCGGGCCTGCGCGCCGCCATTGCCGTCGCGGAAACCAACCCCAAGCTGCGAGTCGCCGTAGTCTCCAAGGTGTACCCCATGCGCAGCCACACCGTGTCGGCGGAGGGCGGCGCCGCCGGCGTGGCGCGCCCCGACGACAGCCTCGACGAGCACGCCTACGACACCATCTCCGGCGGCGACTGGCTCTGCGACCAGGATGCCGTCGAAGCCTTTGTCAAAGAGGCGCCGCAGGAGTTGCTGCGCCTCGAGCACTGGGGCTGCCCGTGGAGCCGCGAGCCCGACGGCCACATCGCCGTCCGCCCGTTCGGCGGCATGAAGAAGATGCGCACCTGGTTTGCCGCGGATAAGACCGGCTTCCACATGCTGCACACGCTGTTTCAAACCACGCTGAAGTACGACCCCATCACGCGCTACGACGAGTGGTTCGTCACCCGCCTGCTGGTGGACGAAGGCCGCGTGCAGGGTGTGGTCGCCATCGAACTGATGAGCGGCAAGATTCAAGCCATCACCGCCCAAGCGGTTATTCTTTGCACCGGCGGCTGCGGCCGCGTGTTCCCCTTCACCACCAACGCCAGCATAAAAAATGGCGACGGCATGGCGCTCGCCTATCGTGCCGGCGCTCCCCTGAAGGACATGGAATTCATCCAGTATCACCCCACCGGCCTGCCCTTCACCGGCATCCTCATCACGGAAGCCGCGCGCGCCGAGGGCGGTTGGATGCTCAATAAGGATGGCTATCGCTACCTTCAGGATTACAACCTCGGGACGCCGCAGCCCAAGCCGGTGCTGCGCTCGATGGAGCTCGGCCCGCGCGACCGCCTCTCGCAGGCCTTCGTCAAGGAAGCGGAAAAGGGCCGCACGCTCCAAGGGCCGTACGGTGACTACGTGCACCTCGATCTGCGGCACTTGGGCGAGAAACTCATCAATGCCAAGCTGCCGTTTGTGCGCGAGCTGTGCCTGAAATACGAGAACATTGACCCGGTCCGGGAGATGATCCCCGTGCGCCCCGTGGTGCATTACATGATGGGCGGTGTGCACACCGACATTCACGGCGCCACGCCGCTCCCCGGACTCTACGCGGCCGGCGAAGTCGCCTGTGTCAGCATCAATGGCGCCAACCGCCTCGGCTCCAACTCCCTGCCCGAGCTGCTCGTCTTCGGCGCGCGCGCCGGCCGCGCCGCAGCGGAGTTTGCCTCGTCCGCGCAACCTTCACCCAACGGGGCCATCACCGCGCAGGCGCGTGACGAGAAACACCGCCTCGAAGACCAGTTGCTTGGCATGAGCGGATCGGCAAAGCGCAATGAACGCATCGCTGCCCTTCGCGAAGAGATGCAAAAGACGATGGAGGAGAGCGCCGGCATCTATCGCAACGGCGCTTCCTTGCAGCAGGCTGCGGGCAAGCTCCGCGAGTTGCAGGCGCGCTGCCAGAACCTCATGCTCGACGACCGCAGCCGCACCTTCAACACCGAACTCCCCGCCGCGCTCGAGCTCGGCTTCATGCTCGACGTCGCCGAATCCATGGTGGCCTGCGCGCTGCACCGCACCGAATCCCGCGGCGCACACCAGCGCACCGATTTTCCCGCGCGCGACGACCAGAAGTTTCTGGCCCATTCGCTGGTGTCACGCGCCGCCGACGGTTCACCCCAGGTGAGCTACCAGCCCGTGGTGATCACCCGCTGGCCCCCCGGCGAACGCGTCTACGGCCAGCAGTCTGCCGAGTCGAAGGCGAAAGCCACTTAGTTTCTTATAAGCGGCCCAAGGATCCGCTATGCGTCAGACTTAGAAGAACAGATTTCCATCACTTCTCAGATGAGCTAAGGTGAGGAACATGCGCAATCAGTACGACGACGCCGATATCGTTGCACAGTACGACCGATCCTTTACCATGATTCCTCTTCGCCGGTATGTTGAGCTCCCTTCGGTTTATCAGATGCTCGGCGACGTCACCGGCCTCGCCATCCTTGATCTTGCTTGTGGAACCGGATATTACGCCAGGGAGCTACGCCGGCGAGGGGCTATGCGGGTTGTCGGAGTCGATCTTTCGGAAGAGATGATTCGTGCTACGAAATCTCGCGAGGAGAAAGAACCCCTGGGAGTGGAGTACATGCTGGGGGATGCAGGAGCGCTGGATCATTTGGGCGATTTTGATGTTGTGACCGGGATTCATCTCCTCCACTATGCCAACTCTTTCGAACACCTGAAGGGAATGTGTGAGAGCATTTCAAGGAATCTCAATTCCGGCGGGCGCTTCATAGGCTACCAGTTGAATTACGACGTCTCCCGAGAGCCGCACTACTATGACAAGTACTGCTTCAACGTGCGTATCTCCGAAAATGCAATAGACGGGCACCCGTTTACTTTCTCTGTTAGGTTCGGCGATTATACGAGCCCTGACATCACGGCCTATTACTGGAGTAAGGAGTCCCTGGAGTCCGCTCTCCGCAAAGCAGGGCTGAAAGAGATTCGCTGGGTTGCGCCGACTTCTTCTCCGGAGGGGATTGAGATGCTCGGCGCCGGCTTCTGGGCAGATGTGATGCGCAGGCCTTTCGAGCTCATGGTGACATGCCGGAAGACTTAGTCAAGACGATCACCTTAGAGGTGGCGCGCTACTGCCCGGAGCGGGACGCCAAGCCCGGCTTGCAGTCGTTCGAGGTGCCGCTGCGCAATGACTGGGTGGTGCTCGACGCGCTCAACTACATTAAGGATAAGCTGGACGGCTCGCTGGCTTATCGCTGGTCGTGCCGCATGGGCATTTGCGGCTCCTGCGGCATGATGGTCAATGGCGAGCCCAAGCTCACTTGCGCCGCGTTTCTCACCGACTACGCCCCCGGCCCCATCCGCGTTGAGCCGCTGCGTTACTTTCCGGTGGTGCGCGACCTGGTCATCGAGATGTCCGACTTCCTGCGCAAGCTCCGCGACGTGAAGCCGTGGATTATCCGCTCCGACGAAAAGCCGCTGGAGCAGGGCGAATATCTCCAGACGCCGGCGCAACTCGACGCCTACAAGCAGTTCAGCATGTGCATCAACTGCATGCTCTGCTACGCCGCATGCCCCGTCTATGGCCTCGATCCTTTGTTTAGCGGCCCGGCCGCCATCGCGCTGGCCCAGCGCTACAACCTCGATTCACGCGACCAGGGCGCCGGCGAGCGCCTGCACATCCTCTCCCAGCACGAAGGCATCTGGGGCTGCACGTTTGTCGGCGAGTGCACCCGCGTCTGCCCCAAAAATGTGGACCCCGCGGGCGCCATCCAGCAGTACAAGTTAACCGCCGCGCTGGAGTGGTTCAAGTCGGTGCTTCTGCCGCGAGGGCAAAGATGAGTGGCGTGCCGCCCTACACCGAGCATCATCCGCGCTGGTACCGCGCGCGCGTCTCCACCTACTGGTGGTTGTGGAGCTGGCCATACATGAAGTTCGTGCTGCGGGAGCTGAGCAGCGTGGCCGTGGCATGGTTCGTGGTGGTGACGCTGATGCAGATTCGCGCGCTCGCGCTGGGCCCGGAAACTTACGCGCGGTTTCAAGCGTGGCTAAGCTCGCCGCTGCTGCTGGCCGTCAACGCCGTAAGCTTCGGCTTTGTGCTGTTCCACACCATCACGTGGTTCAACCTGGCGCCGGCGGCGCTGGTGGTGCGCGTGGGCGGCAAGCGCGTTCCGCCGATCGCGATCATCGCGGCCAACTACGCGGCGTGGCTGCTGGCGTCCGCGGCGCTGGCGTGGCTGATCCTGCGAGGTTAGCGGCATGTTGAGAAACGCCCAAGCCTGTCATTCCGAGTCCGCCGCAGGCGGACGAGGAATCTGCACTTCCGTTTGATTTTTAGCAAGTGCAGATGCCTCGCTGCACTCGGCATGACAGCGAGAAGAGCTTTGAAAAAGGGTTAGAGGAGCGATGCCCGAGCGACCCAAAGAGCCGTTCTTCTGGACGCTGTTCAGCGCCGGCGGCGTAGTGGCCGCGGTGTTCCTGCCCGCGCACATCTTCCTGTTCGGGCTGGCGTTTCCGCTGGGCTGGCTCGACGCGCCCAGCTATGAAGGACTGGCCGCGCTGGCTCGGCATCCGCTGGCGCGCATCTATTTATTTGTGCTGTGCTCGCTGCCGTTGTTTCACTGGGCGCACCGGTTCCGATATACACTGTACGACGGACTGCAAATCAAACATCTGAATGAGCTGATTAACGTGTTCTGCTACGGCGGAGCGATTGCCGGCACCGTGCTGGCAGCGGTTCTGCTGTGGCGGCTGTAACCGGATGCGGCCCCGATGGCATCGGGGCCGGCGGGAGCTTTTGCGAGGAGGGCGCCATGTTCGAAATCAAGAAGCTGTCCCCGGAGGCTGTCCCCGCAGCGCTGGCCAAAGCCGAGCGCTATCGCTTGCTCAACCAACCGGAACAGGCCGAGAGCATCTGCGAAGACATCCTTGCGGCCGAGCCGGAGAACCCGCAGGCGCTGATTCATCTGATCCTCGCGCTCACCGAGCAGTTCGCCAGCGGCGAGTCCGAGCAGATCACCGAAGCGCAGTCGCTGATACCTCGCCTGCACCGCGAATTCGACCGCGCTTATTACGCCGGCATCATCTGCGAGCGCCGCGCCCGCGCCCTGCTGGTCCACGGCTGTCCCGGCTCCGGCTTCGTGGCCTACGACTGGCTCCGCCAGGCCATGGAGTGGTACGAGAAAGCCCAGGTCACCTGCCGTCCCGGCAACGAAGATGCCGTCCTCCGCTGGAATACTTGCGCCCGCTTCCTCAATCGCCACCCGCAATTCGTCCGCCCCGCCGAAGAGCCCGCCGAGCCCATGCTCCTCGAGTAAGCCAGCGCACCCTCGTAGCCATGTAGGAGCCTCGGCCGCAGCATCGCGCATGAATCGCGCGCTACCGATACAATTCCTCAAATGCGCCCACCTGTCGCACAAAGAAAGGTAAAAGGAAGGAAAAAGGTAGAAGAAAAGAAGAAACGGGAGGTTGTGGGGTTCACTTTTTCCTTTTTCCTTTTACCTTTTTACTTGAGAAGCTATGGCACTGACCCGCCGCCACTTAGCCCAATTCGTTTTTGCAAATCGAACCGCCTGACTAAGCGAAGGCCGAGTGCGTTTTTTACCTGAATTTAATGATATTACTTATTATTATATATATAAGATATAGCTCGCGCTTCGCCGCGCTGCAAACCATGCGGAATCTGAAGCAGGACCGGCCCCTATCCGTCCTTAACAGGCGGGCCGGCTAACTACCCGGAGAGTTCCAAGCGCAGCGGTGGGAGCGTCGCCAAGCCCAGGCGCATCCGCTGCAATCGTTCCAACTGGCCCAGCGCGCGATCAAAGCTGCGATCCAGCGACGCTTCATAGCGAAGCAGGCGATCCGACTTCGCCGCGTCCGGAATCCGGCGCGT
>JBOGNS010000063.1:0-4006 GCA_050747305.1 Candidatus Acidiferrales bacterium
CGGCATGGTCGAGCAATTCGAAGGCGCGGCGCGCGGCGCCTTCGGTCAGCATGCGCGAAAGCTCGTCGCGCAGCCGCTCGGCAGATACTTGTGAAACCTGCGGCGCCATCGCGCGAACGGCGGCGAAGGTGTTGGGGTCGATGGCGTAACGAAAGCGCGCGGCAAAGCGCACGGCGCGCGCCATGCGCAGCTTGTCTTCCGCAAACCGCTGGCGGGGATCGCCGATGGCGCGGATCACTCCGGCGCGCAAATCGGCTTGTCCGTTGACAAAATCGAGCACTTCCCCGCTGCGTGCATCCATCAGCAGGCCGTTGATGGTGAAATCGCGGCGCCGCACATCTTCTTGCGGCGTGGCCGAGTATTCCACGCGGTCCGGATGGCGGCCATCGGAGTAGCCCACATCGGAGCGGAAGGTGGCGACCTCCACCTGCGCGCCATCGTCGGGGACGATCATTACGCCGAACTGCGCGCCCACGCCGATCGCCCCCGGAAAAATTTCTTCCACGCGTTCGGGCCGCGCATCGGTGGCCACGTCGTAGTCGGACGGTTCGCGGCCGAGCAGCAGGTCGCGCACACATCCGCCCACCAAATAGGCTTGGTGCCCGAGGCGGTGCAGCTCATCGCAGATGCGCTCGGCCAGTCCGCGTGCAGCGGTCGAATTGGCGCCGGACGCTGCCACGTTTCTGATTATGAATCAAACTACTGTGCGCGCGTGTGCTTTTCGAGCACAACAACTCCCGGGCCTTGTCAGGGAAACCCGCGCGCGGGGGGACGGACTTTGATCATGGCATTTCTCGCTGCTTTCGCGGGGCGGGAGCGCCGCGCAGCATTCCTTCGGTGCTGAGATCCTCGTCGATGTCCGGCCAGTGGATTCCGTACCCCGGCCCGATCAGGCGCCAGTTATTTCGTTGTGCCGCGGTCGCTTTGAGCAGGCGCGGATACCAGGCAAGCGGCACCGAAATCACTCGGCCATCCTTTAAGGATGCCACGAGCGAATCTTCAGTGAAGCTTACGCCAGCGACGCGTTCATCTGCCGTCACGGGCGGATTTTACCTGATCGCGTTGCGGGGGCGGAAGGCGGGGCGTAAGATATTCTGTTCGGCGCTGCTTCGGGCAGCTCGCGGGGTACGGGACAAAGTCGGTGACGCCTACGGGTTGGAGTCTCTCGAAGCTAACGCTAAAGGGTCAGAGCCTGACCAAGGGTGTGGCGACCTGAAGGTCGCCGCTACATCTCTCAGTTTGGCGCATCTAAAGAATATGTCTCACGGCCACAACGGACTGCTGCGTGACGCGCTGGCGCGTCCGTTGCGCAGCCTGCGCGTCTCGGTCACCGACCGCTGCAACCTGCGCTGCGCTTACTGTATGCCGCAGGAGGAGTATGTGTGGCTGCCGCGCGAAGACCTGCTTACATTCGAAGAGATCGCCCAACTGGCCGGCGTGTTCACAGGTCTAGGCGTGGATAAAGTTCGGCTTACTGGCGGCGAGCCGCTGTTGCGCCGCGACTTGCACAAGCTGGTGGCGATGCTGGCTGCGAATCCGGCAATCAGCGACCTGGCCATCACCACCAACGGCGTGCTGCTCGCGGAGCAGGCCGCCGCGTTGCGCGCCGCTGGGCTCCACCGCGTGACGGTGAGCCTCGACACGCTGCGCCCGGAGCGCTTCCGTGCGCTGGCGCGGCGCGATGAGCTACCCGCCGTGCTGGAAGGCATCCATGCGCTTTCCGCCGCGGGCTTCAGTGGGACAAAGCTCGACGCGGTGATCCTTCGCGGCTTCAACGACGACGAGATTCCCGCTCTACTGGAATTGGGCCGCACAATTGGAGCCGAAGTGCGTTTCCTCGAATATATGGATGTGGGCGGCGCCACGGAATGGTCGGCGGATCAAGTGTTCTCGCGCGCCGCGATGCTCGATGTAATCGCGCGACGCTATGGCCCGGCGATTCCCGTGGGCGAAAACGGCGCCGCGCCTGCGGAGCGTTTCCGTCTCGCGGATGGCGCCACCTTCGGCATCATTGCGTCCACTACGTCGCCGTTTTGCCGCACCTGCGATCGCAGCCGGATCACTGCAGACGGCATGTGGTTCCTTTGCTTGTACGCCACGACCGGCATCAACTTGCGAGAGCCCTTACGAGATGGAACCACGCAGGCGGAGGTGGCGAAACGCATCGCTGAAGTCTGGAAACAGCGCGCTGATCGTGGCGCAGAAGTGCGCAAGGCATCGAGGGTGCGGCAGGCGTTCTTGCCGGTGGAAGCGTTGCGCCTCAACCCGCATCTGGAGATGCACACCCGCGGCGGCTAAGTAGCAGGCACAACAGGACTTCCGTACGACTGGAAAAAAACCGCAGGGGGAGCGACAATAGGCTGAGGAAGTGAGTCATGAGTACCCTGGTTGAAATCGCGAAGACAACGCTGGCGGCGGAGCAGCCGGAAACGCTCCGCGTGCCGGAGATTGAAAAGGGCGTGGGCTGCGACTTCGATAGCTACCTGCTTGTGCCCGACACATCCCTGGACGAGCGCATCGGCGCGGCCAAGGCGCGGTTGGGCAAGAATCTGGTAATCCTCGGGCATCACTATCAGCGCGACGAAGTGGTGAAGTTTGCCGATTTCAGCGGCGATTCCTTGCGGCTCTCGCAGCAGGCCGCGGCCACCGACGCCCGCTACATCGTTTTTTGCGGCGTGCACTTCATGGCGGAGAGCGCGGACATCCTGCGCCAGCCGCACCAAGAAGTGATCCTGCCTGATCTGAACGCCGGCTGTTCGATGGCCGACATGGCCGACATCGGTCAAGTCGAGACCTGCTGGGCGGAACTGGAATCCGTCGGCGACCTGAAGGTTGTGCCGCTCACTTACATGAATTCGACTGCGGCCATCAAGGGCTTCACCGGCGAGCAGGGCGGCGCCGTTTGCACCAGCTCGAACGCGGCAGCGGTGCTGAAGTGGGCTTTCGAGCGCGGCGAGCGCGTCCTATTTCTGCCCGACGAGCATCTCGGTCGCAACATGGCCTACCGCATGGGCATCCCGCTCGACCAGATGATCGTGTGGGATCCCTACACGGATTTGGGCGGCAACACGCCGGAGGCAATTCGCCACGCCAAAATGATTCTCTGGAAGGGCTATTGTTCGGTGCATCAGCGCTTCCTGCCGGAGCACGTGGACCGCGTGCGGCGGCAGTATCCGGGGATCAAAGTGATCTCGCACCCGGAGTGCCGGTTCGACGTTGTGCAGAAGTCCGACTACATCGGCTCCACCGAGCAAATCGCCAAAGTCATCGCCGCCGCGGAAGTGGGCACCACGTGGGCGGTGGGCACAGAAATTCATCTGATCAACCGGTTGGCCAAGCGGTTCGCCCCGGAGAAGAAGATTATCTCGCTCGATACGAGCGTTTGTGTTTGTACCACCATGTTCCGCATCACCCCGCAGCACCTGTGCTGGGCGCTGGAGAACTTGGTCGAGGGCCACGTGGTGAATCGCATCCGCGTGGACCAGGGGACCCGCCGCTGGGCGCGTCTGGCGCTCGAACGCATGTTGAACCTGCGGTAGATGTAGCGGCGGGTCGCGGGTTTGCGACCCGGCACGTTCAGCATCCGGGGGGAAAAGACGTGTAAAAGCTAGGCTTTCGAGGGATGCCGGGTTCCCAACGCCGGAACCCGCCTCTACATAGGATCACGAAATGCCCGAAGAGTTCGAAAAATACTTCACCATCGGGGAGGCGGAGCAAACCCGCCGCGAAGTGGAGCCGCTTCTGATGGAAGCAATGGAGGGCCGCAAGAAAATCAGCGAGCTGCAAGAGCAGCTCGGCGAGCTGGCCACGCGCATCATGATGAGCGGTGGGATGCTGGTTTCGATTCGCGATGCGGCGCGGCTGCGCGGCGAGCACGACCATGCGACGCGTGAAGTGCAGTCCGCGCTGGAGCAGATTCAAGCCACTGGTTGCGTGGTGAAAGACCTCGAGGCCGGCCTGCTCGATTTTCCCGCGCTGCTCAACGATCAGCAGGTGTTCCTTTGTT
>JBOGNS010000064.1:0-2765 GCA_050747305.1 Candidatus Acidiferrales bacterium
AGGTCGTTGCCTTCGCGCGTGCGCTCGCCCACCCCGGCAAACACCGAAACGCCGCCATGCTTCGTCGCGACGTTGTTGATCAGCTCCATGATTATGACCGTCTTGCCCACGCCCGCGCCGCCGAATAGACCAATCTTGCCGCCCTTCAAGAAGGGCTGGATCAGGTCAATCACCTTGATACCCGTCTCGAACATTTCCAGTTGCGTGGACTGCTCCTCGAGCGTCGGCGCCTGACGGTGGATCGGATACCGGGTCTCGCTGTTCACCGGGCCAAGCTTGTCCACCGGCTCGCCCAGCACGTTCATCACGCGCCCCAGCGTCGGACGGCCCACCGGCACGCAGATCGGCGCGCCTTCGTCCAATGCTTCCATGCCGCGCACGATTCCGTCGGTCGGCTTCATGGCCACGCAGCGCACGCGGCCTTCGCCCAGGTGCTGTTGCACCTCGGTCACCACGTCCAGCGGCTCCGGCGACTTGAACCCGTTGCTGGTAATCCGCACCGCGTTGTAAATCGGCGGCAGTTGATTCTCTGCGAATTGGACGTCAACGACGGGTCCAATCACCTGGACCACGCGCCCCATGTTTTTTCCCTCTTGCGCCATTCCCTCTCTCCCGTTGTTACTGCGCAGCTGCCGCACCACTGACGACCTCGATGATTTCCTTCGTAATCGCCGCCTGACGAACTTTGTTCATGTGCAGCGTGAGCTTATCGATCAGCTCCCCAGCGTTGCTTGTGGCCGCATCCATCGCCGTCATTCGCGCCGCGTATTCTGCCGCAGCCGATTCCAGCAGGTAACGATACACCTGCGTCTCCACGTATCGTGGCAGCAGCCGGTCCAACAGCTCTTGCGCGGGCTGCTCGTAGAGATAGTCTACATTCAACGCCGGCTGTGCAGCGCCGCCGCCCGCGGACCCGCTTTCGGCAAGCTCGCCCGGATCAATCGGCAGCAGCTTGTCTACCGTGAGCTTCTGCGCCAGCACGCTTTTGAATTCGTTATAGATAACGTAAACCGCGTCAATCTCTTTGGCTGAATACGCAGTAACCAGCTTCTCGGTAATCTCTTTCGCGCTCGAAAAATTCAGTCGCATGAAGATGCCGGCGTATTCATCCACCAGCGTGGCGCGTCGTTTGCGCAACGCATCGCGACCTTTCTTGCCGATGGGCACCACTCCGATTTGCAAGTCCCCGTGTTCGCGCAAAAACTCCAGCGACCGCCGCAGCACGTTGGTATTGAATGCGCCGCACAGCCCCTTGTCGCCGGTCACCACCAGCAGGCGAATGCGCTTCTCCGGCCTCCGGGCCATCAGCGGATGCGTGGGATTCTCGATGCGCGCCATCGCCGAGCGCATCAGGCTCACCATCTGATGGGCATACGGCCGCGCCGCCAGCACGTTTTCCTGCGCCCGCCGCAGCTTCGCCGCCGCCACGAACTTCATGGCGCGGGTAATCTGCTGGGTATTCTTGATGCTGCGAATCCGCCGCCGGAAATCAAGCAGTGTTGGCATTTCCTCTTCTGAACCTTACCCCTTCGCGCCGGCTGCGAAGCGCTCCTTGAAGGCATCGATCGCCTTCTCGATTTCGCCTTCCAGCGCGTCGTCAATTTTCTTTTGCTCGGCGATTTTCTTCAGCACGGCGCTGTAATTGGTCTCGACAAACGCGAACAACTCACGCTCGAAGCGCCCGCAATCGGCCACGACTACGCTATCCAGGTACCCATGCGTGCCCGCGTAAATAATCAGCACCTGCCGCTCGACAGCCAGCGGCACGAATTGATCCTGCTTCAGCACTTCCGTCAGCCGCTCGCCGCGCGCGAGCTGCGCCTGCGTCGCCTTGTCCAACTCCGAGCCGAATTGCGCAAACGCTGCCAGCGACCGATACTGCGCCAAATCCAGCCGCAGCGTGCCCGCCACCTGCCGCATCGCCTTAATCTGCGCGTTGCCACCCACGCGGCTCACCGAAAGGCCCACGTTCACCGCCGGGCGAATGCCGGAGTTGAACAGGTCGGCTTCCAGATAGATTTGCCCGTCGGTGATGGAAATCACGTTGGTCGGAATGTACGCCGACACGTCCCCGGCTTGCGTTTCGATCACCGGCAGCGCGGTGAGCGACCCGCCCTTGTTGGCGTCGCTCATCTTCGCCGCGCGCTCCAGCAGCCGCGAGTGCAGGTAGAACACGTCACCCGGAAACGCCTCGCGCCCCGGCGGCCGCCGCAGCAGCAGCGAGATTTCGCGGTAGGCCTGTGAGTGCTTGGAGAGGTCGTCGTAGAAGCACACTGCGTGCCGGCCGGTGTCGCGGAAGTATTCGCCCATGGCGCACGCCGCATACGGCGCGATGTATTGCATCGAAGCCGGTTCGCTGCCCGATGCGGCTACGATAATCGTGTAATCCATCGCGCCGGCATCAGTGAGCACTTTGATCACCTGCGCGATCGTCGAGCGCTTCTGCCCGATCGCGCAGTAGATGCAAATCATGTCCTGGCCCTTCTGGTTGATGATGGTGTCCAGAATGATGGCCGTCTTGCCGGTCTGCCGGTCGCCGATGATTAGCTCGCGCTGCCCGCGCCCGATGGGAATCATCGAGTCGATGGCCTTGATGCCTGTTTGCAGCGGCTCGCGCACCGGCTGCCGTTCGACCACACCCGGCGCCAGCCGCTCCAGCGCGTTGCGCGTCTTGGTGACGATGGCGCCCTTGCCGTCCAGCGCCTCGCCGATCGGGTTCACCACGCGCCCCACCAGCTCTTCGCCCACCGCCACAGACATGATCG
>JBOGNS010000065.1:0-2854 GCA_050747305.1 Candidatus Acidiferrales bacterium
GTAATTTCGCTCTGGTAGCGGTTTACTTCAATCGCGCCCGGCCCCAGAAAATCGGCCGCTGCGGCGATGTCAACAAAATGTCCTGTGTTCATGTTCGTCCTCGCTGAGTTGCCTTTTTCGAATTTGCAACCTGAAATGTGTAGCCCTCGTGATTCGTGACTGGTGACTCGTGACTCGAAAACCGGCGACGCAAGATGTAGCGCCGACCTTTAGGTCGGCATCGACGAGTCGCGAGTCACAAGTGCCGGCCTGAAGGCCGGCGCTACAATCCGCGCATTACGAGTCACAAGTCACGAGTCACGTGGCTTCAATCGAGCGCGCCGGCGCGCGCCAGTTGCGACTTCACTGCGATGCGCTGCTCCACCGGCAAGCCTTCCAGCGCTTTGTCGAGCGTGAGCATCTCGATGCGGCCGTTGGCGTTGATGGCATCGGCGCCCACGCCGGATTTGGCGAGCAGTGTCAGCACCTGCGGCGGGACAGTCTTGCGCGTCACCTGCGCCGAGAATAATTCCGCCTGCTGCCGCAACGCCTCGTTCTGCCGCCGCAGTTCATCCACGCGCGCTTCGATGCTGGCGGGCACGCCGCGCCCTGATGCATCGCAGGCGGGAGTTGCGCCTCGCTCGAGCGATGCGCGAGCAGACTCCTGCGTGCGGCGCAGCTCCTCTACTCCTGTACGGAGGCTGGCGCACTCTGCGGCAAGCTGCTGGCTGGCCGACGCCAGCACATCCAGCGTCTCGATCATTTTCTGGTCCATGATGACTCCTTTGTTTTTGCTCGCTGCCGCCGCGCTTTCGCGCGAGGCCGCAAGTGAAGTGGATTGGTAGGCTGCCGCGGCGCGCTCCAGGATGGCCGCGCCGGTGAATACGACTTCTTCCAGCGTCCAAATTTCCGCTGATGGGTCCTTCACGCGCACGCCGGTCACTTCATACGACATGCCCAGCGCGTCGCGCTTGGCGCGAATCTCGCGCATCACCTCGGGAAAATCCTTCCCAAACAGGTGGCCGGCGATTTCCAGCTTGCGCCCGCGAATCTCCGCGCGTGTAATCACGCCGATCTTTCGCCGCACGTCGTGGCCGCGCAGCCCGGGCGCATAGTCCACCGCCATGCCCAGCAGGCTCGGCAGCGCCGCTTCCGCCACATGACGCGGCATCACCACGCGATGCCCCGCCGCGCCGGCCGGCGCGCGGTCGCTGGGCGAGTCCAGCGCCGTCAGCACGCCCGCAAACGGCATCCGATTCGGGTGCTCGCGCACATCCGGAATCGCCAGCGTCATCGCTTCAAGCTGCAACCAGGTCGTAGTCGTATTCTTCGCCATGCTGTCTTTGCTCCGCGTCGAGTGGAAACGAGTGGCGAGTGGTTAGTGACTAGTTTCAGACGCACGTTTTAGCCACTAGCCACTAGTCACTCGTCACTGCCTTTGAAGCATTTGCCGCTGCGTATGCGTCAACGCGCCCCAGCCGCCGGCCAGCGCGGGCAGGCGGCGCTTGGCTCGGGCTTCGTCGGGCAGCAGCGCGTCGTTGCGCAGCAAGATTTCGTCAATCTCGGCTTGCGCGCGCTCGTCGAATACTTCCAAGTCTTCGAACACGAATTCCAAATCGTGCCAGCCCAGCTTGCGCCCGATGAGTTCGCGCGTGAGATGCTCGGCATAGAGCCGCGCCGTCGGCACCACCGCGGTGCGAAACGCCTCGTCCACCAACGCATCGGCCGTCGCCCGGTTGATGTCCTGTTCGAGTCCCAGCAGCAGCGGCGGCAGATCAAACGCATCGGCGATGATGCGAATCAAAAAGCGCTGCCATTCCAGCCGCAGGTCCTTGTCCGACCCTTCGCTGAACCGCAGAACCTCCGGCTTGGCCGGCAGGTTGGCGATGATCGGCACTTTGCCCGTGCCTTCGATCTCGTTCTGCCACCACGAAATCACTTTGTCGTAGGTGGCCGGTGGCAGCTCTTGCAGCCATAACGCGAACTGCACCACCGTGTTCGACGCCAGCCGCCCGGCATACTCCTGCGCACCGAGCAATCGCTGAATCGTTTCGAACGCGACCTCCAGCCGCCCCAGGCCGAATGGCGTGCTGGTGCGCGCGTTCTGCCGGATGTAAACCAACTCATCGTTGCGCAGATCGATGCGCTCGCCCCACGGCGTCACTTGCGCATAGCGCGGCTCATCCGCGCTGCCCGACCAACCGGCGTAAATGCGAATGCTGAGCCCGTCCACCGGCCACATCGCGAGCGGCCGCTCGGGGCTGGGCGTCAATTGCGCTTCGATGGCCCCGCAGCCGCCGACCAGCAAATCTTCCAGAACCTGTTCGCTGAGCGAGCGGAAACTGTCGTCGGCATTCGGCGATTCGAACGTGGACGCGAGGATCGCGATGCGCGCGTCGCTTTCCTGCGCGGCGGGGCTGCCGCCCTTCGGCTGCACACGCCAGCGCATGGCGGCGATGCGATCCTTGATGGTGTTAATCGCCTTGCGCGGCACCGGCGTTTCGGAGAAGCGCCGCAGCAGGAACGGTGTCGGCTTCGGCAGCGGTTGCCGCATCACCGCATGGTGCTGCGCGGGCAACACGATGGTTTTGCGCGGCTCGCCGGCAGCCCATAGCCGCCACGCGCGGCGCAGCCATCCCGCTATGCTCTCTTTGATCATTTTTCGAGGATTCGCTACTTGGCAGCAGGATCTTCCAGAGTGGGCTGAGAGCTAACAGCCGACAGCTTACAGCCCACAGCTTACGCGAACCGTGAACCGTCGGCTGTGAACTGCCGGCTGTCAGCTTCCTTCTTCGACTTCAGCCTTCAATCTTCCCAAAAGCAAAAGCCCCGAAGCGATTCGCTCCGGGGCGCTGTCTCTCTCAACCCTATAAAT
>JBOGNS010000066.1:0-9924 GCA_050747305.1 Candidatus Acidiferrales bacterium
TGCTGACCGACGACGGGCATAAGTATCCTGCGCTGGCGCCGCAGCTTGCGGCACTGCGTAAGTTCAATGAGGAGTTGCGCGCGGCGCTCGGGATCCCCACCTACTACAATGAAGCGCTGGGTTCGACATGCCACATCACCACGTATGATCGTGTGAAGGGCCGGCCGGGGGCGGTGCCGGATGAGAGCGTTGGCGCACGTTCGTCTGAAAAGCACTGACGCGGGGTTTAGCCACGAACCTGCCGGTTGGATTCCAAAAGCGGACATACGGCGCGTACGGATATCGCCTTATTTGTTGCGTGGAGCCCGAACTTTTCCATTCATTCTGCGTCTGAGCCAGTTAGGCGGGGTGGCGCCGAGCGAGTGGTCGCGAGTGGATCGAGGCGTTACCCCGCCGTGAGCTTCCCGCGCCTCACGGAGCTTTACATCCCAAACCTCCAGCGGTAGCATTTCCGCACTCTCGCGCCCGCCGCAGCAGGAGGCTTCCATGTACGCGCGCGTAACTAACGTCCAAGTGCTCCCCGGTAAGCTAAAGGCGCTCGTGAAAGCGGTGGAATCCACGGTTCCGATGCTGCGCAGGCAGGAAGGCTTTCGCACGCTGCTGGTGCTGCGCTGGTCGAAAAAGGAACCAACCAAAGCCATGGTGATCAGCGTCTGGGATTCGCTCGCGGATTTGAAAGGCAGTGAGAAGAATCTGTTCTTATACCAGGCGCTCTCGCGGCTGATCAGCCACAGCAAGGGCTTCCCGGATATCCAGGAGTGCGAAGTGCTTTTGACGGAATTTGCCGCTGACTGATGTAGAGAACTCAGAACGCAGAACTCAGAACTCAACAAACAAGAACGCAGATTAAGTAAGGATGAACGCGAACGGGAAAGATTGATCTGCGTTCATGGTCTTCAATCTGCGTTCATCTGCGTTTTTGTTTTCTCTGCGTTCTGAGTTCTCTACTGCTGTGCCGCGTCGCGCAACTGGCGGCGGAGTTGCGCAATGTCCACGCGGTGCTTGGCGATCTTGCGCTCACCGAGAAGAATCACCGGAACATCGTTGCCGTAGCGCTCGCGCAATGCGGGATCAGCATCCACGTCCACTTCGCGCAATTCGGCCTCAAATTCCGCGAGCAGCGGGGCCATCTGCTGTTTCGCTTCTTCGCATAGATGACAGCCGGCCCGAGTGTACAGTGTGACGACCAGCGGTGACGCGCTTGCGTTGCGCATGAAATTCTTCAGGGATGGATGGAGTAGAAACGCTGCGCCGCGCCCAGCTTGGGCCAGAAGGCGCGGGAGCGATACAACTCGGAAATCTGCCGCACGTGGCCGAGATCGTGAAAGGCCCACTCGTTCATCATTTGCCCCAGCGTGATGGCGCCGATTTCCGCGTGGCGGCCGGTGCGCGCCCGCGCGGTTTCCGGCAGGTAGCGCAACCAGGTGACGCTGCTGTCGCGCTCATGGCAAAAATCGCGCAGCATGTCGAGCGCGTCCTTGTGCGAATAATTGCCCGCGGCGTAGGCCACGTTTTGATCATACGGCTCGATGACCGGGTCTTTCTGCTCGGTGATCAAGCGGCCGCGCTCGCGGAAGAGTTTCTCCACTTCCACCATGTGCGCCAGCACTTCGCCGATGGACCAGCGCTCCGGCGCGGGCTTCCAGTGCATCTGCTCGCGGGTGGCGGCGATTAGGATTTTTTCGATGATGATGGGCGTCTGCTCCAGCACCGCCAGCTCGGGATGGGCCTGCGCCTCCGGTCTCGGACTCATTTGCGTCTCCGAATAAAAGCATAATCTTATATCATAGCGCTGCGGGCGCATCCGGCCGTCGCGCAGGGCTTTGGACGGCACGAGCATCGAACTTCGTTTCACTGCGGCGGGACATGAGCAAAGTGCTGGCACTGGTTGACGACTTGATGTTCCAGTCGAAGATACTGGAAACCGCGCGACACACCGGCGCGGAAGTGAAGATTGTGGGGACGGCTGATGCGCTGCTTGCCGAGGCACAGGCGGAGTCGCCAGCGCTGGTGCTGGTCGATTTGAATGCGCGCGCGGCGCCGATGGAAGCTATCGAGCGGTTGCGCGCGGCGGGCAGCACTGTGCCGGTGGTCGGCTTTCTCTCGCACGTGCAGGCGGATTTGGCTGAGCGGGCGCGCGCGGCGGGTTGCAGCGAAGTGATGCCGCGCTCGAAGTTCACGCAGCAGTTGGCGGCGGTACTGACGCGAGCAAATTCGTCGGCGCAGCAGGCGTGATGTTTGCGGGTATAATGCTTGCTTCGCGCGGGTAGCACAGCCACTCTTGGCGGTAGGTGCAGGCTGAACGGAAGGCGCACAGGCAGGAGTGCCTGTGCTACGAGGACGGTCGCACGACGGCTTTTGAGCGGTGCGTGCAAGGTGAAAGAAAGACGGACAGGCAAGAGTGCCTGTCCTACGAGAGCGGAGAGAACATGGCGCACGCGAGAGTACTGGCAGACCGGCTGATACCGGGCGAAGGGTTGGCATGGGATGCGGCACGCGTGGTCGCCGCGAACCTGCTGATGGTGGCGTGCGCCTACATCGCCATCCCGTTGCCGTGGACGGCGGTGCCGCTGACCATGCAGACCTTCGGCGTGGCGTTCATCGCTGTGCTGCTGGGCGCGCGGCGGTCAGCACTGGTGATGGCGCTGTATTTGCTCGAAGGCGCGATGGGGCTTCCAGTCTTTCAGCCGTTCGGCGCGCCGGGCGTGCTGCGCCTGTTCGGGCCCACTGCGGGCTACTTGTGGTCGTATCCGCTGGCGGCGTTCGTTACCGGATGGCTGGTGGAATGCTGCGCGCGGAGCTCGCTATTGCGGCTGGGCGGCGCGCTGCTGGCCGGTCAGATTGTGATTTTCGCGGGCGGAGCAGCGTGGCTTGCGCTGGGCATGGGACAAGGCTGGGCTGCGGCGTTTTGGGGCGGCGTAGCGCCCTTCGTGCTTGGCGACATCGTGAAGATGGCGCTGGTGATTGCGGCGGTGCGCGGCGTGGAGCTGACCAGAAGAGCCACCTGATTCCTGGCGTTTGTAGGGCCGATCACTCGCAGAGGCCCTAAACACATGAACATTCTCACGGTCAATCTTGTTTTCAGCACCGTCGTGTTCTGGATTGCTGCGCGAATCTATCTCCTTCCCAAGCTTCCGGCGTTGAGACCGGAAAGCGTGTTGCTGCCGATTCTTCTGCTTCATGCGTTTCGACATCTTGGACTCATGTTCCTGGCGGAGGGCGCAACCTACAGCGGGATTCCCCGGGAGTTTGCGTACCCAGCGGCGCTTGGCGACGTGCTCGCCGCGGTGCTGGCTGTGATTGCGATTCCGGCGGTGGCCACAGGGGCCAAAGTGGGCCGCTGGCTGGTATGGATTTTTAACATTGAAGGGTCGCTTGATTTGTTGGCAGCCATCACGCTGGCCACGATTTTCGACGCAAGCGCGTATATGGGTCCGGCTTATTGGATTCCGGCGTTCTGGGTTCCGGCGCTGCTGGTCACGCACTACATCACGTTCGTCGTTCTGGCCAAGTACTGGAACGGGGCGGCCTCATTTGTGAAACCGCAGAACGTCGGCTAACATCTTCAGTTCATGTGAAGTCCTTCCTGTGTGTTTTCGGCTGCGGCATGTTTCGCGGAACTCATTTATCGCTGACAACCCTGGCGCTCGTGCTGGCTGCGGCCACAGCCGCCTCCGCGCAGGTGCCCGAGCCGGGCACGGGCACGAACATCCGGCGCGAGCCGAAGCCGGTGGTGGCGCCCGTGTTCCGCTTCCAGAGCGGATTCTGGCTGAACCTGCACCACTTCCTCTATCAGCAGGCGCGGCTGCGCAGCGAACGCCCGATCACGCGCACCGGCAGCGCGTCGGCGCGGGGCGAGTCGCGGGCTGCGGCGCAAGCCGCGGCCGCTACTGACTCTCTCACACCGGAGCAATTGAAGGCGTGGAACGCAGCGCTGGATTATTACGCGCAGGAATTGGCGCGGCGCGACCTGCTTTTTGACAATTACATGGTGCTGATGAAGAACCGGCTGGCGGAGCTGGCCACGGCACCGGATTTGAGCACCTCGGGTCTGCGCCAGGAAGTGATCAGCGCGATGGAAGCCGCCGCACCTGTGTATCGCGCGCACTGGTGGCCCGCGCACGACCGCGCCAACCGCGAGTGGCTGGCTCGTCTTGAGCCGATGGTGGATCGGATGGGCACGCGGCTGGCGCAAGAGTTGTCTGCGGTCTATCAGGCCGATTGGCCGGAGGCACCGGTCGTGGTGGACATTGCGATTTACGCAGGGCGGGTGGGCGGATACACGTCGCTCGATCCGGTACACGTCACGGTGTCGAGCGCCGATCCGCGCAATCAGGACGAAGCGGCGCTGGAAATCTTGTTCCACGAGGCGTCGCACGGGCTGGCGCGTGCGGTGGCCGATGCGATTGCGCGGGAATGTCGAGCGCGCAACAAGCCGACCCCGCGCGACCTGTGGCACGCCGTGCTGTTCTACACCACCGGTGAAGTGGTGCGGCGCACGCTGGCCGCGCAGCGACCCGGCGAATATATGCCGTATGCGTACCGTCACGGACTGTATGCGCGCGGCTGGCAAAACTTTCAGTGGCTGCTCGAGCGCCACTGGCAGCCGTATCTCGACGGCAAGGTGGATTTCGACCGCGCCATCGCCCGCATGGCCAATGCGCTGTGAAACGGAATTGGTTCTCCGGTTGACGCTTCGCGCTACAGCCATGTAGGATGTAAGACGACGTTGCTTCTGAGGTCTGTAAAAGTGAATTCATTGCTTAAGATTATGGTGGAGCACTTGGCTACAATGTCGCCAAAAGAGAGAAAGGCGCGCTTGGCTGCCGCAAGAAGAACGGCCTCTAGGATCGCCGCAAGCCGCGCCAAGCCCGCAGGGCGGCGTCAAACCTCTCGGTCCCGGGCTGCAGCCCGAAATCGGCAATAATCCGGCGAAAATCCTGCTCGGTCGTTTCAGGTCGGAGCAACTCGCGGCACAGGGCCCGAGCTGCGCGCAACTCCTCCATAGACACTACATCCAGCGGTTTGCGTCTCCCTCGGCTCCCTTCCGCCCGCAGTATGTCGAACAAGTCCTGGTCGTCGGTCATTTGAAGACCCCCATTTTCTGGATGCACAGGCTAGCAGCGAAATTCCCCCTAATGTCAAGACCATTCTCGGCCCCGTGCATTCGGGCGGCATGGAAGGGGTGCTTCGGCGCCGGCTCGTTCTTTTTCGATTTCTTGGGCTTGTAGTGGCAGGACACCAGAAAGCCGTTCTCGGCAATCTCGATGTTCACCGACTCAAGCTTGCCGGGGCGGGTCGCAGACTGCACCATCGCTACGTCGTCATGTGCCATGAATGTGGAAACAAGGAAGGAAAGGAGCGGTGTAACCTTCTGCGTTACCTGGCGATTCAAAAGAAAACGGCCCCCGCTGGGAATCAAGGCACGCTGTCGCGCACGTTGAAACGGGGGCGTGGGTAGCACTTCGAGTCGAAGCGCTGACGCAGAGCACCTTACTTGCTCGGCAGTGTCGCTGTCAAGTCGTCGGTGATTGGAGGCGAATTGGAAGGGGAAGTGCTTTGTGGTATTGTCTGCGCTTCGGGAACTGCTCGCCCGGTGCGGTTCGTTCCATTCACCGCTTGTTCCGCCGGGCGCGCCCCTTTCACGTTCCTCGCACTCGAATCTTTTCGAGACCACCGGAGTTGTTCCCGTACCGGCGCAGGAGGGCGATGCGCAGCGCCACCGGGAGCCGGAGACTCGCGACGTGACCAGCATGGCCACCAAACAAGCCTCCACCCAGAGTGTCGAAATCCGCGTGGCGCACTCGCCGGATTCCGACGACGCCTTCATGTTCTACGCGCTGGCGACCAACAAAGTCCGCGTGCCGGGCATGACCTTTCGCCACGTCCTGTGCGACATCGAGACGCTGAACCAGGCCGCGCGCACCGAGATGTACGACGTCAGCGCGCTGAGCTTCCACGGCTACGCCTTTGTGCAGGACAAGTATGTGCTGCTGGATGTGGGCGCGAGCTTTGGCGAAGGTTACGGGCCGATTGTGGTCGCGTCGCAAGCGCTGAAGCCGGGGCAACTCAAAGGCCGCCGGGTGGCTGTACCCGGCCTGCTCACCACTGCATATCTGACGCTGAAGCTATTCGAGCCGGGATTCGACGCGGTGCCGATGGCCTTCGACAAGATTCTCGAAGCGGTGAAGCAGGGGGTTGTAGATGCGGGCCTGCTGATCCACGAAGGCCAGCTTCTTTACTCGCAGATGGGCTTTCACAAAGTGGTGGACCTCGGCCAATGGTGGCTGGAGCAGACGGGACTGCCACTGCCGCTGGGCGGCAATGGGGTTCGCCGCGCGCTGGGCGTGGAGACCGGGCGGCAAATTGCGCAGGCCATCCGCCGCAGCGTGGCGCACGCGCTGGAACATCGCGAAGAAGCGCTGAACTACGCTATGCAGTTCGCGCGCGATATGGATACCGATCTCGCCGACAAGTTCGTCGGCATGTACGTCAACAAGTGGACCCTCGGATACGGCGACCGCGGCCGGCAAGCCATCCGCGAGCTGCTGGGGCGCGGCGCCAAAGCCGGCCTGATGCCCGCGGTGGGCGAAATCGAATTCCTCAACGAAGATTCGGTGTGAAGCTGGTGCTGGCGAGCAACGGCAGCTACCCGCGCTCCGGCGATGCTCCGGAGTTGCAGGTGCTGCGCCGAACCGTGGAAGCCTTTGCGCGCGGCCAGACGACCGCAGCGGATCTGGCCGATGCGCAAAAGGAAATGACGCGCCATGCGATTGCCGAGCAGGCGCAAGCCGGGATCGAAGTGCTCACCGATGGCATGATTCGCTGGCAGGATCCCGTCTCCCACGTGGCCGGCAAGTTTCAGGGCGTGCGTCTCGGCGAGACTCTTCCTTATTTCAACACCGGCGGTAACTTTCGCCAGCCGGTGTTAACCGCGCGGCCAGCGCGCGACGTAAACGGCGCCGGCGGGCTGGTGAGCGAATTTCAATTTGCGCGCAATGCGCTCGGGCAGTTGCCCACGGCCATGGAGCGAGCCGGGCGCCTCTCGATGAAGCCTGTGCTGGTGGGTCCGTACACGCTCGCGCGGCTTTCCCGCGCCGAACACTCGGCGATGCAAGCGCTCGAAGCGCGCGCTGCGGCATTCGCGGAGGCGCTGGCCGGCGAGTTGCTCGCGCTGATTGGCGCCGGCGCCAGCCTGGTGCAAGTGGATGAGCCGGCGCTCGCCAGCCACCCTGAAGATTTCTCCATCTTTGCGGCAGCGCTGCGGCCTTTGCTCGAGGCGCGCGATCAGGCGCGCAAGTCAGGGCGGGAGGCGCGGCTAGCGCTGTGCGCGAATCTGGGGGACACACAGCCGATCTACGAGCAGCTTGCGCAGTTGCCTGTAGATGCGCTGCTGCTCGACTTCACCGCAAGCGCCACGCTCGCGGCCACGGTGGCGAGTGCCGGCTCGCCGATACCGCTGGGGCTAGGGGTGGTGGCCGGCGGCGATTCCCACATCGAGGAGCCGGAAATCATTGCGCGCCGGATGGAACCGATTCTGGGCAAGCTCTCCGTGGACTATGCGTTTCTCGGCCCATCGTGCGGACTCGAAAACCTGCCGCGAGCGACAGCCTACGCCAAGCTAGAGTCACTGAGCAGAATTCGCGCGGCGTTCACAACATGAGGTCCCGCGGAACCGCGCTGCCCGCGCCTGCCTTGACGCGATTTGGCTATTCCCGTAGAGTCAATCTTTTGCCGCACTCCGGAAATCCCCGCTGAGGGCGTGGGATTCGGTACTGCCCAGGCTGTCCGGCCCGGCTCTTAAGCGCATGAAACGCCTGCTTTCTACGCATCTGTTTCTCTCGCAGAGGCTCACCAGCGCCCTGCTTGCCGATATTGCCGCGGCGGGCTGCGAAGGCGTGGAGATTTTCTGCGACCGCATGCACTTCGATTATCACGACGCGCAATGGGTACGGCACCTAGCGGCGTGGTTTGGCGATCACGGCTTGCAAGTCCACTCGCTGCACGCCCCCACCAGCCGCGACAAGAGCCCGACACGCCAGGGCGGCTCGCCGATTTCGATTTCCGATCCGGAACGCGTGCGGCGGCTGGACGCGGTTGACGAAGTGAAGCGGGCCATCGAAGTGGCCGAGCACATTCCGTGCCGCTACCTGGTGCAACACCTGGGCGCCGCGCGCGAGGCGGCTGACCCGCGTCGCTTCGATGCGGCGTTCAACTCGCTCGAGCATCTCACGGTCTTTGCCCGGCAACGCGGCCTGACCATTGCCATCGAGAACACGCCGGGCGGGCTGGGGTCGCCGGGGATGCTGCGGCAGTTCATTGCCGACACGCACTTGAATGCTTTGCGGCTGTGCTTCGATGTGGGCCACGCGCACATGGAAGACGGCGTCGAACGCAGCCTGGAAAAGATGCGCGACCTGATTGTTACCGCGCACGTACACGATAACGATGGGCAGAAAGATGATCACCTGCTGCCTTATGCGGGCAGTATCGATTGGAATCTTGCGCTGACCGAGCTGGCTTCAGCGCCTTCGGCGCCGGATGGCGTTGCGCTGGTACTGGAGTTGAAGGAGGCCGCGGGGCAAGCGCCCAACTTACGCGAGGCGCTGGCGGTCTATGACAAGTTCGAACAAGCGCGCAGCAAGGCGGCAGGCAAGAGCTGAAATTTTGGGATGAACTCGAAATGGTTAAGCGTTCAAGTCGAAACGCAGAACTCAGAACGCAGAAGGATCTAACGCAGATGAACGCGGATTCAGAATGATGAACGCCAACGGAAAAGATTGATCTGCGTTCATGGTCTTCAATCTGCGTTCATCTGCGTTGTTGTTTTTCTGAGTTCTGAGTTCAATCATCATGCCGATCGTAACTATCGAGCAAGCCGGGAAGCACGAAGGGCAGGAGATTACGATTCGTGGGTGGCTGTACAACCTGCGCGAGTCGGGCAAGCTGCTGTTCCCGATTTTTCGCGACGGCACCGGCGTGATGCAGGGCGTGGTGGCGCAGAAAGAGAACGCGGCGGCCTTCGAAGCGTTGAAGGGACTGCCGCAGGAATCCAGCGTCATCGTCACCGGCAAAGTTCGCCCTGAGCAGCGCGCGCCCGGCGGCTACGAGCTGCAAATCTCCGCCATCGAAGTCGTGCACCGCGTTGCGGAAGACAACCCTTACCCCATCCAGCTCAAAGAGCACGGCGTGGATTTTCTGTTGGAGCGGCGCCATCTGTGGATGCGCACGCCGCGGCAGGCGGCCATCCTGCGCATCCGCGCGGAGGCCATTCGCGCCGCGCGCGAATACATGGACAGCCAGGGCTACACACTCACCGACGCGCCGATTTTCACTCCCGCAGCGTGCGAAGGCACCACCACGCTGTTCGGCGTCGAATATTTCGATGAGGGCACGGCGTACCTCACGCAGTCCGGCCAGCTTTACGTGGAAGCCACAGCGATGGCGCTGGGCAAGGTTTACACCTTCGGGCCGACATTCCGCGCCGAGAAATCGAAAACGCGGCGCCACCTCACGGAATTCTGGATGCTCGAGCCGGAAGCTGCTTACGCGCACCTGGAGGACATGATGGCGCTGGGCGAAGGCCTGGTCAGCCACATGGTGCAATCGGCGCTGAAGAATCGTTGGCGCGAATTGGAGACGCTGAAGCGCGACACCAAGAAGCTCGAGCCGGTGAAGCCGCCGTTTCCGCGCATCAGCTACACGGACGCGATCGCCGAGCTCGCCGGGAAGGGTGGCGACGCGACATGGGGGCAGGACCTCGGCGTGCAGGACGAGGCCGCGCTCACCGAGATGCGGGACCTACCGGTGTTCGTGCACGACTACCCCAAGGCGGTAAAAGCCTTCTACATGAAGGAGAACCCCGCCGACCCGCGCACGGTGCTCTGCGACGACCTGCTGGTCCCCGAAGGCGTCGGCGAGATC
>JBOGNS010000067.1:0-4517 GCA_050747305.1 Candidatus Acidiferrales bacterium
GCTCGCTCCGGCGCGCTCGCGCCGCGACGCGCGCGTCGCCATCGCCGCCGCGGCCATCGTGGGTCTGCTCGCGGTGCTCGGATGGCTGGCGTGGAGCCGCACCGCCGCGCGCCCGGCGGTCACCGAAGAAATCAATATCCGCTCGCTCGCCGTGCTGCCGTTGCAGAATCTTTCCGGCGACGCCGATCAGGAATATCTCGCCGATGGGCTTACGGAGGCGCTGATTGGCGACCTCGCGCAGTTGCACGGCCTGCGCGTGGTGTCGCGCACCTCCGCCATGCAGTACAAGACGCGCCGCAAAGCGCTGCCGGAAATCGCGCGCGAGCTCGATGTGGACGCAGTGGTGGAAGGCTCGGTGGTGCGCGTGGGCGACCGCATCCGCGTCTCCGCGCAATTGGTGTACGCGCTCGCCGACCGCCATCTCTGGGCGCAAACTTACGACCGCCAGTTCACCGACATCCTCACGCTGCAAAGCGAAGTGGCGCAAGCCATCGCCGCGCAAATCCGTCTGAGCCTCACCGAGCAGGAGCGCGGCCGGCTCCAGCGTCGCGGGCCGGTAAACGCCGAGGCGCACGAAGCGTATCTGCGCGGACGCCGCGCGCTGCAGCGCTTCACGCCGGAAAGTCTGCGGCAAGGGCTCGAGTATTTCCGCCGCGCCACGGAACTGGACCCCAACTTCGCCGAAGCTTACTCGGGAGTTGCCGACGCGCACACGCAACTCGGCGTGCTCAATATGGTGCCGCCGCAGCAGGCTTTCCCCGAGGCGCTCTCCGCCGCCGGCAAAGCGCTCGCGCTCGACGACTCGCTCAGCGAGCCGCACGTCTCGCTGGGCTACGCGGAATTTCTCTATGGCTGGAAGTTCGAGGAGGCGCGCGGCCACTTCCAGCACGCGCTGCAACTGAACCCGAATAGTCCGGAAGCGCGGCGCGGCCACAGTTTGTATCTCGCGGCCATGGGACGCGCGGATGAAGCGGTGGCGGAAGCGGAACGCGCTGTTTCACTCGATCCGCTTTCGCCTTATTTTCAAACCAATCTGATTTACGTGCTGGTGCTTGCTGGACGCCACAACGACGCCGTCGCCGCCGGAGAAAAAGCCGTCAGCCTCGACGCCGCGCACCTCGGCGCGCATCTTTTGCTGGGGCTGGCTTACGAGTCCGCCGGCCGCTACGACGATGCCATCGCGGAATTCGATAAGACCGCCGAGCTTTCCCCCATCGCGCCCGCCGCCACCAACCGCGTGCGCTCCCTGGCGCTGGCCGGAAAAACCGCCGAGGCCCGCGCCGAGCTGAAAAAACTGCAACAGATGAGCGAAGGCGCCGACAACCCCGTGGCCATGGCGCAAATCCACGCCGCGCTGGGCGAAACCGACCGCGCTTTCCAATGGCTGGCGCAGGCGGAAAAGCAGCGGCAGGGCGGGCTGGTCTATCTCAATGCGCATCCCCGCTTCGCAAGCCTGCGCAGCGATCCGCGTTACGCCCCATTCGCGCAGCGCATCGGCCTGCCCCCACCGGTGAAACGCACCGCAACCGGCAGGCAGTGAAGAGTACAAAGTAGAAAGGGGAAAGAGAACAGGTAAAAAGAGGAACGCAACAGCAACACAAGGCTTGGGGCGCGTGTTCCTTTTTTCTTTTTTTTCCTTTTTACCTTTGCCTTTTGACTTGGTTGGCTACGGCGCAGGCGGCGGCAATGCTTCAAGGCGGGTGCGAAGCTCTCTCACCAAGTCCTGCCACTCGGCATCGGCGGCGAGATTTTTTCTTTCCTCGGTGTCCGTCAGCCATTCGTACAGTTCGGTCTTGCCATCCTGCTGCAGCAGGAAGTGCCAGCGCGAGCTCGCGATGGATCGAATCCAGCCCTGATTGGTCGGGTCGTGCGGCCGGAGCGGACTCCACTCGGTGCCCGATACTTCTGCAACCACCCAGTTGCTCGCGCACGCTGCTTCGGCAAGGCAATTGGTGAGCGGCGCGCCCGGAAACGGATGGGCCGCAGCATCCATAAGACTCGCGACGGTCACAGGCAAGTCGGCGAGTGCAACGGCGCCGGAAACCCGCGCTCCTTTCGGCAAGCGCTCGGGGAAATGCAGGATCAGCGGGACGCGGATTTGCTCGATATACAGGCTATTGCGGTGCTTGAAGAGGCTGTGCTCGCCCAGCGACTCGCCGTGGTCGGACGTGATCACCACCATCAGATTGCGATGGAGCCCGCGCTTGCGAATTTCGTCGAACAGATTGCGCAACTCCCGGTCCAAGTATGCATACGACGCATCGTAGGCTCGGGTGAGAAATTTGGCCTGTTCCTTGGCCGCCTCCGACAGTTTGCTGTCGGATAAATCGGGGCCGTTGGCCTCCGGAGTCGAGAACCTTTGCAGGAGATCATCCGGCGGCTTCAACGGCGAGTGCAGGTCCATGTAATTCAGGAACGCGAAGAAAGGGCGGTCGGTGCGCGAGTCGATCCAGCGCAAGAATCGCCGGTTGACGTCCGGCGCGGGCATATGGTCCGCAGTGGCGGCGAACTGGAGTCTGCGGCCGCCATGCTGCTCCATCTTTCGCCCCAGCATGGTGCGGCGAAGCGCGGCCAACGGATGGATGAAAAGGTTCTCGTAGCGCTGGAAGCCATGATCCATGCCGTGCGAAGCTGTGGCATACATCCAATTGGCAACGAACCCTGCCGTGCGGTAGCCGCGCGAAGACAAGAACTGCGCCAGCGTCGGGAACTTGCCGTCGTAAACCAGTGTGCTGCTGGAGGCCCTGTGCTCGTAGGGCGCGCGCCCCGTAAAAAAAGTGGCGTGGCTGGGCAGCGTCCAACTCGAACTGGCAAAGGCATGGTCGAAGACCACAGACTCCTGCGCCAAAGAATCAAGGAAAGGGGTGGTGCCGCGCGGATAGCCGTAGAGTCCCATGCGATCGGCGCGCGCGGTGTCCAGAACAATGAACAGGACATTGGGGGCATTGGGCGGCGGCTCCGGCAATGCCTTCACCCAAACCCATTCGCGCGCGCCGTAACCGTAGAACGCGGCCAGGCAGACCAGAGCGGTCAAGCCCGCGAGCGGCTTCAGCGTGCGTGTGAGAAAGCGCATACCTCGCCGCACGTCTCGCTTCATCCATCGCGAAAACACAACTCCCAATCCCACGGCCAGGCTTACCGCGGCGCGTTCGCGAAAATATCCAGTGGCCGTAAGGCTGAAGTAAAACCCAACGGTCACGAACAGACCGGTGGCTAACACCGGCCAGTGCAGCTTGGGGAATAGCCAGATGACGGGAAGCAGCAGGCACGCCAGCAAGCTAAAGAAAAGGACATCCACGATGGGCGATGCCCAGAAGATATTCGCGTCCACCACCATCAGGCGGCGGATCAGGATCTGCCAGTGCGCGAGCTTGAACTCCAGCCCCCACAGCACCGCAGCTTCCAGAATGCCCGCGGCCATGCCCGCCCACAACGCGATGGTCAGAATGGCGGACACGCTGCCACTTTGAGGCAGCTTCTTCGAGTCGCTGGGGTTTTCGAGCACGACAAACTCGCGCTCCGGCGAGGATGCGGAATTCTCGCACGGCAAAGTCACGCGCGGCAAGGCGCAGTCAAATGCCAATTGCGAAAGGCAAAAAGCCAGGCCACGCTGAGTGCAGGAAAAGCTGGAAGCGAAGAGAGGACGGCCGAGATGGGCATCCCGCGTGGACTGCAATTCAACAACATTTCACCCGAGGGCCATCGGCCATTCCACGGGCTGGGGTGGCAGTCTTACTCGTAGCGCAAGGCGATGAGCGGGTCGACTCGCGTGGCGCGTCGCGCGGGCAAATAGCACGCCACCGCGCCGGCCAGCAACAGCAGCGCCACTGTGCTCCCGAAGGCCACCGGATCCGCCGCGCCAACATCAAAGAGCAGCGACGTGAGCATGCGCATTGCAAAAAATGCCGCAATGGCGCCGACCACTGCGCCGATGCCGATCACGCCGAGCGCCTGCACCATCACCAGCCGCATCACGTCGCCGGCCTTTGCGCCCAGCGCCATGCGGATGCCGATCTCCTGCGTGCGCTGCGTCACCGAGTAAGACATCACGCCGTGAATCCCCAGCGCGGCCAGCAACAGCGCCAGGGAGCCAAACACGCCGAGCAGGCCCGCGGCCATGCGCGGCGCCCACAGCACCTGGTCGAGGACTGCGCCGATGGTTTGCACGCCGACCAGCGGCATGTTGGGCGCGAGCGACTGCACCTGCTGGCGAATCGCGCCGATGGCAGACGCCGGGTCTGCGGCGGTGCGGACGTGCATCGTGACGGCGGGCGCGAAGTGCTGCCGCAACGGCAGGTAGAAATGCGAGGTAGGTTCTTCGCCGAGCGTTTGGTACTTGGCATCGCGCGCGATGCCCACCACTTCGATAATCCACTGCTCGCCGAAAACGCGGAAGCGCTTGCCGATGGCTTCCTGTCCCGGCCACACGCGCTCGGCCATGGTTTGGTTCACGATGGCCACCATCGGCGTGCCTTCGCGATCCGCTTCCGTGAAGGCGCGGCCACGCAAGATCGGGA
>JBOGNS010000068.1:0-2842 GCA_050747305.1 Candidatus Acidiferrales bacterium
TCGCTGAAATTCGGCACGCACTCAATCAGTCTCTTCATGAAGGTTTTTGTTGCAACGCAGATGAACGCAGATCAGGACGAATGAACGCAGATGCGTGCGTTGATCCTTTGCACGATTCCGAAGCCCGCCCCTGCCTCTTCCCAATCTGCGTCCATCTGCTTCATTTGCGTTTATCTGCGTTTCCCAACAACTGTGCCGCGCTTGAGCGTGAGGCGGCAGTGATTCACTCCAAAATAGTACGGGATTTCGCGGTAGTCCTCTACGTCGAAGACGGCGAGGTCTGCGAGTTTGCCAACCTCCAGCGAGCCGATGCGATTGGCGCGGCCCAGCGAATAGGCGGCATTGATGGTGGCTGCGGCAATCGCTTCCGCCGGAGTCATGCGCATCTGCGTGCAGGCCAGCGAGAGAATCATCTGCATGTTGAGTGTGGGCGAAGTGCCGGGGTTGAAGTCGGTGGCCAGCGCGACGATGGCGCCGGCATCAATCAGCACCCGCGCCGGCGCGTAATGCTGCAACCCGAGATGGAAGCAGCAGCCGGGCAGCAGCGTGCACGTCACATCCGACGCCGCAAGCGCGCGAATATCCTCCGAGTCGATCTGCTCGAGATGGTCGGCGCTGGCGGCGTGCAGCTCCACGGCGAGCCGGGCCGCGCCCGTGTGCATCAACTGCTCAGCGTGAATGCGCAGGCCCATGCCGCACGCGCGCGCCGCCGTCAGAATGCGTCGCGCCTGCTCCACGGTGAACGCGCCGCGATCGCAGAACACGTCGCAGTATCTTGCCAGCCCGTGCGACGCCACGTGCGGAATTAACTTGCGGCAGAGGAAATCGGCGTAGTCGTCAGCGCGGTCACAAAACTCCGGCGGCGCCACATGCGCGCCCATGAAAGTCGGCACCACCTCCACGCCTTGCTTCGCGCGCACGGCTGCCAGCACGCGCAGAATCTTGATTTCGTTCTTCGCATCCAGCCCGTAGCCGCTCTTGGCCTCGACGGTGGTGGTGCCATGCGCCGCCATCGCGTCCAGCGCTTCCCTCGCGCGCATTGCCAGCGTTGTCTGATCCGCGCGGCGCAGCTTGCGCACGGTGGAGAGAATCCCGCCGCCGGCCTGCGCGATCTCCTCATACGAAGCGCCGGCGATGCGCATCTCGTACTCATCGGCCCGGCTGGCGGGAAATACCAGATGCGTGTGCGAATCGACAAACCCGGGAAGCGCGACACCGGCGGCTTCCACCAAGCGCGTTTGCTTCCTGGTCTTGGGGGGCAGCTTTTTCCACTTTGGTTCCACCGACGCGCGCGTGCCCACCGCCGCGATTTCCCCGTCGCTCACCAGCACCGCGCCATCCTTCACGATGCCGAGCTCACGCAGCGCGCGGCCACGCTTCGGCGCATCGCCATGCAGCGTAACCAGTTGCTTGCAGCCGCTGATGAGCAGAGTCTCCGCCACGAGGCAGGATTGTAGCAGTAGCACAGCCACTCCTGGCTGTGCGTTCGTGACGGCACGGCAAAAAACCGGACAGGCAGGAGTGCCGGTCCTACGGCGCATGATTCTCCGTATGTAAGATTTTCTGTTGAAAGTGAGGAGAAAAAGAAAGAGGGTGTCTCCGAGACCGACCCCTGGCACGGGGTCAGAAAAGGAGACACCCGATGACATCATCCCTAATCGAGAGAATATCACTGGAAAGTCTCATGAACCAGGGCTGGCAACAGGTGCAGCAACAGGTGTTGGAGTTGGTGAAGCGGAGCATCGAAGGATTGTTGGAGGCCGAACGCGATCAACGCATCGCGGCGCGGCGGGCGGCAGGGGAGAAGGTGTACCGCTGGGGTTACACGGTGCGGAAGTGCTGGCAGACGCTGTGGGGGCGAATCGAACAGGTGCGCGTGCCCCGGCTGCGCGGGCGGGAAGAGATTGGGCTATTGGAAAAGTATCAGCGGCACGCGCTGGACCAGGTGCTGTTTGCCCTGAGCGTGGGCGGGCTGAGCCAGCGCAAGGTGGTGGCCTGGCTGCGGCAGTTCACCGGCGGCGTGCTATCCCCGGCGAGCTTGGGTGCGGTTCTGCGGCAGGCCCAGGGCGAGATCGTCCAGCGGCGCACGGCGCCGCTGCACGACGGGGAGTACGTGGCGATTGTGGTGGACGGAATTTATCTGCGCTATCGGCGAGTGGCGGCGGCCGCGCCGCGCAGCGGCGTATTGCTGGTGGCCGTAGGCGTGCGGCCGAACGGGTCGTTCGCGGTGCTGGATTGGCTGGCCGCGCCGGCCGAAACCAGTGCGGCGTACGAAGCGTTGTTCACCCGGCTGTGGCAGCGCGGGCTGCAGTCGGTCGCGGTGATCGTCAGCGACGGCGATGCGGCGGTGACCAGCGCCATGGCCACCGTCTATCCGGCTGCCGATCATCAGCTTTGCCTGGCGCACTGGTTCCGCAACTTGCAGGCGCTGACCCCGTCGCTGCCCTGGCCGCTGCGGCGCAAATTCCGCCGCGAGTTCTGGCATCTGTGGGAAGCGCTGGAGGAGCCGGAACTACGACGCTGGGCGCGCCGCTTCGGTGCTCGCTGGCGCTGGCACGCACCGGAAATGGTCGAGAAGTTTCGCGGCGAGCTGCATCGCGTGCTGGCTTACCTGCGCTTCCCGGTGCGCTGGCGACACCGCCTGCGCACCAGCAATCTGGCCGAAGGCTTCTTCCGCCACCTGCGCCGCTACCTCAGCCGCTTCCCCGGCTGCGTCGATGCCGCCCATAGCGAACACGTGCTGGGCTGCTTTCTGCTCGCGGCGGAAAGGATGCACGCATGAGGTTCGCTATGACTCGGACCACCCTCATCTACAATTTCAACAGAAATGCTGGACAGTGCC
>JBOGNS010000069.1:0-11451 GCA_050747305.1 Candidatus Acidiferrales bacterium
AACCAGAGCCGCCGAAGACTCCGGCCAAGCCGGCAGTAGCGCCACCCGCTGCCGCGCCGCCGAGCGCGCCGCCTCCGGTTGTGGAGGAACCAAGAATGAGCACGACTGAACCGATTCGTACCGCGCCCGCGCCCGGCGAGCGTGGAGCCGCACGGCTGGGACCCAGCCTGCACGTGAAAGGCGAAATCACCGGCAGCGAAGACCTGCAGATTGACGGCACGGTCGAAGGGCTGGTGAACCTCGATGACCGCAAGCTGACCGTTGGCGCCAGCGCCAAAGTCACGGCGGACCTCGTGGCTCGCGAAGTGGTGGTCTACGGGAACGTCAAAGGCAATCTGCGCGCGCGCGACCGCATCGAGATCAAGAAAGATGGCTCGGTGGTGGGCGATCTGGCCACCGCGCGCATCATGATCGAAGACGGCGCGTACTTCAAAGGCTCGATCGAAATCAATCGCGAAGGCGCCGAGCCGGAGAAGCCTGCGTTTGCCAAAGCGGCCGCAACACCGGCCAAGTTCTAGCGCGGCGCCCAGTCCTCGTCCTTGAAAGCCCACGTCCGGGAGCGACTGCTTGTGGCTTTCTCGCAGCGTGCTCCGTGTACTCTGTTGGACTCAGTGCCTCTGTGTTTTTCCTATGAAGAGAAACACAGAGGCACTGAGGAGCACGGAGGTCTCAGAGAGTCGGCAGTACTTCCCAGCCCTTTTTGGCGGGCGATCGTGAATTCCTGATTCGTTAGAAGGGCGCCTCGTCGGCTGAGGGCCCATAGATCGAAGGTACCGGCACATTGTTGAGCCGCAGGTAGACGCCGAGTTGCGCGCGGTGATGCACCATGTGGTTCATCACAAAGCTCCGCAAAACCACAAATTTCGGCAGCGAGAGGATTTTTTGCCCGTTCTTGAAGAGCGTCCACGACTTGTGCAATTCCTCGTCGCTCGCGCCGGCGATCGCCGCACGGCCCTCCGCCACCTTGGCATCGAATAGCGCCAGCAGCTCTTTCGTGGTTGTCGGCGCCGGTGGAGGCGCGGGCGGCTGCCCGCCCGGCATCAAGTCGAGCGAATCCTGCTTGATGGTGACCGTGGCCCACCACGGCAGCATGGCCAGATGCCCCGCCAGCCAGCCCATCGCCCCGGACTTCTCGTGCGGCTTCCAACCGAACTTATCTTCCGGCACGCGCTCCAGAGTGCGCCGCGTGCTTTTCGTCTCATTGTCGAATTCCGGCAGGAATAAGTCGCTGAGCGTCATCGTTTTCTCCTGGTGGTCCGTGACTTGTGGCCCGCGCTTGGCGGCGCGAAGCGGATAAGGGTCACGAGTCACGGACCAAGAGTCACTTGTACTTGCGCAGCACGCCGATCACTTTGCCTTGCACTTGTACCTCGGAGGCGGGCAGGGTGATGGGGTTCATGTCCGAATTGGCGGGTTGCAGACGGATCTTGCCTGCGCCTTCGCGGTAGAGCCGTTTCAGCGTAGCTTCCTCGCCGCCCACCAGCGCCACCACAATCTCGCCACTGTTGGCCACCTGCGTTTGCTCGACCACCACAAAGTCGCCATCGAGGATGTGGTCGTCCTGCATGGAATTGCCCTTCACCTGCAGCACATAAACATTCTGCGCGCGCGCGAAATCGCCCAGCGAAATCGTCTCACGGTCTTCGATGGCCTCCAGCGGGCGGCCGGCGGCGATGCGGCCGGCCAGCGGCAGTTCGGTGACGTGGCGCTCGATCACCTGCTCACGCACCGGCTTGGGCAGTTGCAGCACTTCGATGGAACGGCTCTGGTTGTAGCCGCGGCGGATGAAGCCCTTGCGCTCCAGTGTTTCAATGTGCTTGTGCACCGTGGCCAGGGAATTGAGTTTCATGCCCTTGGCGATCTCTTCGAAGCTGGGCGGGTAGCCGTGCTTGTCCTGGAAGTGGACGAGAAAATCGAGCACTTGCTTCTGGCGCTTGGTCAGGGTCATGGTGGCACCTCTCAATGGGCATATTAGGCGAACAGAAAGCGAATCGTCAAGCATTTTGTAAATGTATTTTCGTCGAAGAGCATGGAGAAAGTGCGAAGAAAAACGGACAGGCAAGAGTGCCTGTCCTACCTGTAACCGACTGTTCACACTTTGTTTATTTGCCTTTCAAGCGGTGGCCACACACTTGCCCTTCTCCGGGCGGCGGAGTGCGTACTGCGGTTGCGTTCTGAATCAAGCACTGAAGGGAAGATGCTCACGGTGACCAAAGCAACCGAACAAGTGACGCAAAAACTCGACTGGCCCGCACTGATGGAATCTGCAACGCACGAAGTATTCGATCTGATGGTCGGCACATCGCTGGCGCGGCGGCCCTTGAACGGGCAGCCGCCACTGGCGGAGTTCACCGTAACCATCGGCCTGTCCGGAGAATTGCGCGGGCTGGTGGCGCTGCACTGCTCGGCAGATTCGGCGTGCACGTTAGCCTCGAAGATGCTTCAGGCGGAGACGCACGAATTCAACGAGCAGTCGCTCGACGCCATCGGCGAAATCTGCAACATGGTGGCCGGCAACCTGAAAGCGAAGCTCCCGGGCATCGGCGATCACTGCTCGATCTCGACGCCGACGATCATCAGCGGCACCAGCTACAAGGTGCATGCGGTGCCGGAGAGCTACCACTACGCGATTTGCATGGAGTTCGAGGGCGCACCCATCTGGGTGACGCTCGATCTGCGCAAGTGACGGCGCGAAACGGAGAGGGCAGAGATGGAAACCGCAAACGCAATCGGAGTCCTGACCGCAGCCACGGCGGCGTCGTTCGGCTTGGCATTGGCCTTGAGCCGCGCCACTTTGGCGGCGCTGTTCCGTCTGCTGCCGCGTCGCGCGCGCCCGCTAAGCGCCCGGTAGGACAGGCACTCCTGCCTGTCCGCCTTCTCGTATCTGCCTAAATTCCGTCCATACTCAAGCGAATCCGCTGCGTTCGCTGCTTCGCCTGTCTTCTCGTATCCGCTTAAACTCCGTCCATACTTAAGGTTTCCCAGCGCGGCTGGAGTTCAAGAGGAACTTGAGGCCGCGGTGGGACTTAGGTGGAGTCTTTCTGCCTGCGGATCGGATAGGCCATCTGCTGGAGATAGTCTTCCGGCACAGGATTGCCGGCGATGCCGTAGTGCGAAGGCCACGCATTACCGCGCGGCAGCAGCAGCGTGCCGAACAGGCGGTCGAGGAGCGGCAGGTGCACGGCGAAATTCTTGTCAATCGCTTCCGGCTGCGCGCTGTGGTGCCAGTGATGGAAGTGCGTCGTGGCAATCAGCCAGTCCAGCCAGCCGAAGCGGAAGTTCACGTTGGCGTGAATGAAAATGGCGTGAAACGAGACGAAGACGAGATACGCGAAAACCGGCCCGTTGGCAAAGCCCAAAATGAAAAGCGGGATGAACGTGACGCCGCGCACGATCACAATGTCCACCAAATGCAACCGCGAGGCCGCCAGCCAATCCATCTTCTCGATGGAGTGATGGATGGCATGGAAGCGCCATAGCCACGGTACGCGGTGCATCCAGCGATGAATCCAATACTCGGAGAAGTCCGACACAAACAGGATCGCGACGAACTGCACCACAAACGGCAGCGCCGCGAGGGTGCGCTGCAAGTCCGCGTTCAGCGCCCAACTGAATAGCGTTCGCGCGGGCAGCATCGTGAGGAACACGCTCACCTGCACGAGCAGGTGGCTCACGAAAAAGTGCGCCAAGTCCGTCCGCCAGCCCTGGCGAAAAATGCCTTGCTCTTTCAGCCGCGCGTACAGCCGCTCCATCGGCACGAAGA
The DNA here is from genome assembly GCA_050747305.1 of Candidatus Acidiferrales bacterium. Classification (GTDB taxonomy): domain Bacteria; phylum Acidobacteriota; class Terriglobia; order Acidiferrales; family UBA7541; genus JBOGNS01. The sequence goes on from JBOGNS010000069.1 coordinate 3,764, forward strand.
TCAGCGCGAGGATCAGCAGGTTGAGCAGGAACCAATCGAGGCCCAGATAATTCGATTGTCGCACCGGCCCATCCACCGGTATCTCGGAGCCGCCCAGCAGCACTGCCAGCGTAGCCAGCAGCAGGCCAGCGACGCCGAGTGTTTTGTTGCGTCGCAGCACTACGCTCACGAAGCCCAGCGCAAACCCGCCCACCAGTACCAGGTGAATCAGCCCGCGCATGAAGTCCATGGGGTAGACGGCGCGCAGCTCCGGCGTGGTGAGATATTCGGGGAAAAGCAGGCACAGCACGGCGCCGAAGCCCATGGCGCCCAGCGTGGTCGAGAGCACGCCGCTGATCCAGCCTGAGCCGAATTGGCGCGGCTCCGCGATGCTCATGCCGTTTTCCTTGGCGCGGGGACGCGCGCATCGTCGTGGAGTTCACTTGCGCAGGGCACGCCGGCTCGCCGCAGCAGGCGTTCGCAGCGCGCAAACCAGCCGATGCGATCGAGGGGCGCATTGAGCCAGCCGCCGGTGATGCAGTAGGAGCGCTCGTGCGGCGGCTGATGATGGCGCTGGTGATGCTGAGGCGGGAGAATCCAGCCGCGCCGCTGCAGCCAGCGCACGGCGCGCGGGGCTTGGGCATCATGCGCCCAGCGATGAATCTGGTTGGTGGCCAGCAGCGCGAGCGAAGCGGAGAGCAGCAGCGCGTAAGCGAAGAGCGACGCCGCAGCCGGTTTCGCGGGCCCTGCGATCCATGCGTAAGCCAGCAGCAGCGTGAGGGCCAGTGCGCTGTTGCCGTTTAGCTCGAGAACGCCGTGGCGCGTCATGGCCAGGGGGTCGCGATGATGCTCGCGAAATGGCACGATCAGCAACGGGCCCAGCACGGGCGTGTCTTCCTCGAAGAAGCGGTCACAGAGCCAGTGCGCGCAGCCGGAAAGAAAATCGGCTAATAGCAAGCCCGCAGGCACAGCGAGCGCCAAGAGCGCGAAGTCGGTCCAGCTTTGCGCCGCGCGCGCCACGCGCGCCGCCAGCACCGCGAAGAGCAACGCGAACGCCGCGATGGCCCCGCCTTCCATCAGCGGTATCCAAGGTTGCCGCGGCCGGGGAGATTGGCTCACCGCTGCCATTCTCGCCACGTCGCCGCGTGGATGCCAGCGCGTTGAGCAGTGGAATGCTCGATTCGTAACGCTGGGCAGGACATGGCGTAGCTTGATGGGGCCGACGAGCATGACGCACCGGCCGGCGCTGTGCTTGCGAAGCTACCAAGGGGGGTACCCCTTCGCCGATCTTCCTGTAAATAGCTGATGCGGAGCGGTTTGCGCGATTCGAAGCTACGAAGGCCGAAAGTAAGTTCCAGATTCTGCGACACTTGCCGGAGCAGACCAGGCGACGAACCGTGCAGCCTCAGCGCGGTACCGGCCGGCACTGTCCTTTCGAAGCTACCGAGGGGGGTACCCCTTCGCCGATTTTCCTGTAAATACCTGATGCGGAGCGGTTTGCGCGATTCGAAGCTACGAAGGCCTACGGTAACCGGCAGATTCGACGTGGGTTGGTATCGCAGGCGCACTTGGGCCTTGGGGCCTGATCGAACGGCCAAGCAGTTGCCAGTCACGCCGACGGGTACGCGCACTTTCGCTGTGGGGCACGGCTGCGTGCTGGGGCAATCGGGTTTGGGAGTGGGCAGCATCGTCGGTGGCAACGCGGGGCCATATTAGCAAAAAGAAATTGGCACGTCAAGAGTTTTCTTAACGCAGTGCTCAGAGCGCACACTCGCCAGCCCGCCGAGTAGATGCACGCGGCTTCGGGAATGGAGCGCATTATTCGTAGCGCAGGGCGACGAGCGGGTCGACGCGGGTGGCGCGGCGCGCGGGCAGATAGCTGGCGAGCAGCGCGACCAGAGCCAGCAGCAGGGCCACCGCGACGAGCGTGGCCGGGTCGGACGCGCTGGTGTTGAACAGCAACGATTGCACGACGCGCCCCAGCGCCAGCGCCCCGGCAATGCCAAGCACCAGCCCGACGCCGGTTAGCAGCAGCCCGCGGCGCAGCACCATGCGCAGCACGTCGCCGGGCCCTGCGCCCAGCGCCAATCGCACGCCGAACTCGTGCGTGCGCTGCGTCACGTTGTAGGACATCACGCCGTAGATGCCCACCGCCGCCAGCAACAGCGCCAGCGCCGCGTAGCCGCCCATCAGTTGCGCCAGGAATTTCGCGGGGCCTGAAGAGCGCTCCACTAGCGACGCCTGCGTGCGAATCTTCCACACCGGCTGGTCGGGGTCCACGGACCACACGGCGGCGCGCACCGCATGGGCCAACTGCATCGGATCGCCCACCGTGCGCGCGGCTATCGTATTAAAAATGTGGAAATTCTGCGCTTGCGCGCTGTAGATGTAGGAAGCGTCTGGGTCGTCAAGGCTGTACTGCTTGGTGTCTCCGACCACGCCGATAATTTCGACCACCAGCGGAGGCTGGTCATCGATGCGGATTTTGTGCCCGATGGGGTCCTGGTCTGGCCAGAAGCGATCGGCCATGTAGCGATTGATGACCGCAACCACCGGGCTGCCCAGGCGATCTTGTTCGGTGAAGTTGCGGCCGCGCAGCAGCGGGATGCCCATGGTAGCGAAGTATTGCGTGTCCACGGTATTGATGCGCGCGCGCAGCCGCTCCTCAGTGCGCGGCTGGCCGACAATTTCGAAGTTTATGGCGCCGCCGTTGCCGCTGAAAGGCAGCCCGCGCACCAGCGCCGCCGAGCGCACGCCGGGGACGCGGCGCACCTGCTCGATGATGCGGTTGTGCGTCTCCCACTGCTGCGGCCCTTCTGGGTATTTGTTTTGCGGCAGACGATATTCCATCGTGAGCAAATTTTCCGCGTGGAAGCCGACGTCCACATTCACCAGTCGTTGGAAGCTGCGCAGCATCAGGCCGGAGCCGGCCAGCAATACCAGAGTGAGCGCCACTTGCACGACCACCAGCGCCGCGCGCAGCCGCGTGCGATGCCCGCCTTCTGAGGCGCCGCGCCCGCCTTCCTTCAAGGCGTCGGTTAAGTTCGGCGAGGAGAAGCGCAGCGCTGGGATCATGCCGAAAAGCACGCCGGTGAGCGCGGTCACACCGAGCGCAAAGGCAAATACGGTGGCATCGAGCCGCGCCACAATCCCGCCGGGCAAGCCGTCGGGCGCGGCGGCCAGCAGAAGTTGCAAACCCCACCAGCCCAGCAGCAATCCGCCTGCGCCGCCTGCCAGCCACAGCAGACTGGTTTCCGTGAGCAGTTGCGAGACGAGCCGCTTGCGTCCCGCGCCCAGCGCTGCGCGCGTGGCCAACTCCCGCTGGCGTGCCGCCGCGCGTGCCAGCATCAGGTTGGCAACGTTGGCGCACGCGATGAGCAGCACAAAAGCTACAGCGCCTAGCAGTACGAGGATCGGTTGCTCGACCTGCGCGATGACGTCAGATTTCAGCAGCGAAAGCGCCGCGGTGCGCTCGCCGCCCTCCGGGAACTGCTTCGAGAGGCGCGCCATGATGGTCTTGAATTCCGTTTCGGCTTGTTCCAGCGTGACGCCGCGCTTCATGCGCCCCACGCCGCCGACCAGACCCGAGGCGCGGTTGGTCAGGCCGCCCTGCGCCGCCACGTTGCGAAACACCGGCCAGGTGTGATGCGGCATCCACACTTCGATTTCATCGAAGGGGAAACGGAAGCCGGGCGGCATGATGCCAACCACGGTGAACGGCTCGTTGTTCAGCACCAGCGTCTTGCCGAGGAAATTCTGGTCGCCGCCGAAAAGGCCTTGCCACGTTTCATGCTGCACGATGCACACCCGCTCGGCGCCTTCCTCGTCGTCCACGCCCGGCGTGAAGCCGCGGCCGATAGCCGGCTCGACGCCGATGAGCTTGAAAAAATTGTCGGAGACGAAGCCGCCGCGCACGCGCTGCGGCTCATCGCGGCCGGTGAGGTTCACGCTCTGCCCCACGAAGGCGCTGTAGCCCTCAAGCAGCGTGGCGGCGGCGCGCAAGTCTTGAAAGTCCGGGTAGGAAAACCACTGCAGCTGCCCTTGCTGGTTGCGCGCGGCGCCGCTGACCAGTTGATCCGAGTCAGGCAAGGGCAGCGGCTGGAGCACGACGGCGTTCACCACGCTGAAGATGGCGGTATTCGCCCCGATGCCGAGCGCCAGAGTGAGCACCGCCACCGCCGTAAACAGCGGCGCCTTCAGCAGCATGCGCGCGCCATAGCGGACGTCACCCCACAATGTTTCCATGATTCCGTCTCCTTCGCGTTGGTGGAAATTCCAGCGCCACTCGCCGCGCCGCCCGTGCAGGCGGTGGCGCGCCCGCTCCGCAAGACACCGCGCTGCAATCGGCACGGAGCGCGTAGCCAGCCACACCATGCCACCGCCGGCCGCGCGCCGTTCCTCTTCGAGATCACCGATCACGGTTTCGCGCAAGCGCGGGGGAACGCACCGGCGCAGCAGCCACAGCAGCACGGTTGGCGGATTGTCGCGATGCTGGTTCATGTCTCGCGCACTTTTGGTTCCAGTCCTTCCCACATGCGGCGCAGCGCCGTCCACTGCTGCTCCAGCGCGCGCACGCCGGCCGGTCGGACTCGGTAGTAACGCCGCGGGCGGCCGCCGCGTTCCGGCGCCGGCTCGCCGAGCCAGGATTCCAGGTAGCCTTTGTCCTCCAAGCGGTCCAGCGTGACGTACACGGCGCCGCGCGCCGGCTCGCGCCGCGTGCGTGCAGCAATCTCGCGGCGGACGGGGACAGCATAAGCAGCGTCGCCGAGTCGCAGCACGGCTAGCAGCACGATTTGTTCGAAGTCGCCGGGCGGGTCCAGTCGCGGCATGGCAATGCCTACAATGTAGGCAACGGGGTGCGGCTGTCAAGTGGAAAGTTTCGAGGCCGGCCGGGGAGGTGAAGGAAACGAACGAATGCAGACGCGGAAACGCGGGATCCCCGCTCCTTCACCTCCTCCACTTCCTTTCCCTCCTTCCCTTCTCCTTCCACCTCCTGCGTACCTCACTGCGGTGGAAACGTGAGCCGCGTCTGCTTGCCGCCGTCGGCGTCCATCACGTAAATCTCGGCGTTGCCGTCTCGCTGTGACGAAAAGAGGATGCGGCGGCCGTCCGGCGACCAAACCGGGCCGCGCTCGATAGCGTCGGTTTGCGTGAGGCGCGTTACGCCGGAGCCGTCCGCGTTCATGCGATAAATTTCCAGGTTGCCGTCGCGGTCCGATGTAAACACGATGTACTTTCCGTCGGGCGACCACGAGGCGGTGGTGTCGTCGTGCGGCGTTTCGGCGATGCGCCGCACGCCGGCGCCGCCGGGATGCATCGAGTAAATCTGATTCTTGCCGGTGCGGTCGGAATGAAAGATGAGCCGGTTGCCGTCGCGCGACCAGCTCGCCACCTGATTGCTGGAGGCATCGTTGGTGATCTGCCGGAGGTTCGTGCCGTCGGCATTCATCACAAAAATGTGCCAGTGAAAATTCTTGAGGTCCGCGGTGCGCTGGAAAACAATACGCTTCCCATCGGGGCTGTAAACCGGCACACCGCTGAAGCCGGGCATGGATGTGATGCGGGTCGGTTGCGAGCCGTCCGGCTTCATCCGGTAGAGGTAAGTATCCGGCCATCCTTCCGCCGCGGAGTTGCCACGCGGCGACTGAAAGACGATTCGGGCGCCGTCCGGCGAAAAGTATGGATGCGCATCGCGTCCGGGCACCTTGGTGAGCCGCACCGGACTCGATCCATCGGCGTTCATCACGTAAATTTCGGGATCACCGTCGCGGTCGGAAGTGAACACGATTTTCCTACCATCGGGCGACCACTGCGCGAACATGCTGTTCGGGGCCCGCTTGGCCGGCTGCTGCGCATGGGCGCCGTCACCGCCGCCGATCAACCACAAGCAAATCGTCAGGGTCCCAGCCGATCGCCTTCTCATTACAGTCAACCTCCACACGTTTATGACGGTTCTGAGAGCGCGGATGTCAACAGCCGTTAGCGCAGTTTACAGCGGGGCACGCAAGGACGGTCGTACCATTGACCCTGCCGGGTGGCCCGCGCAACATGCGAAGGCCATGTTCTTCGAGGACCGAGAGCGGGAGTTGCGCGCGGGCATCGTGCTGGGAGCGCTGGCGGTGATGGTGAGCGCGCAGGCGATGTACCAGGCGTGGTCGGAGAGCCCGGGGCACGAGTTTGCGCGCGCAGCGACGGCGCTGGCGGAGGTGCAGAGTTTTCGCTACGAGTATGCCGATGTGCCCGGGTCGCACGTGAATTGGGAGTCCTTTGACATTGCGTGTCCGGACCGGCAGCGGCGCGTGGTGACGCGGGTGGCTGACGGCGCCACCTTCCAATACGTCCGGGTGGGCGATGCGGCGTACTATCACACGCCTTTGTCAAACGGCTGGCGCGAAAGCGACGACCTTACCGGCACGGCGGACTTGCACAATCTGTGCGAGAAGCTGGCGGCGGGCGCGCACGCTGGCCCGTTTCCTCCGTACGCGATGCTGCTGAAGCGGGGTTTCCCTAGGCGCGGGAAAATCAAGCAGGTGAATGGAGTTGAGTGCCGGGAGTGGAACGTGAAAGTCCCTCAGGTCGGCGGTGTGGACGGTAGCGAATCTTTCTGCCTGACCCTGGACAGTTACCTGCCGGTGTACCGAGTGACGGCGTCGGGCCGTTATTCTTTTTCTGATTACAACGCGTCGATTCGCATCAAGACACCGCGCGTTACCGCCGCTGCGTACTGAAGCATCTCGAAAATCGTGGTGATTTAGGTGGTTTTTCGGCCGCCATCGAAGCGGCGAATGCGCTGCTGAATCTCCCGCAGGATATCTCGTACGGACTTCAGATCACCCTCGCTTAAGTGCGACGTCAATTGACCCAACAATGGCTCCATCGGGGGAGAGTAAGCCTGCATCAGCGTAGCGATGTCGTTCTCATAGAGGCCAACGCGCGCGAACTGTCCTTGACGGTAAAGCGACGGCAAGGCGTACAGCTTCAAGAGCAACATCCCCTCGATTGTCGCACAGCGAATATTCCTGTTTTGGAAAGGCTGTATGGACGAGTGCTTCTGGCTCACTTCACCGAACAGCTTGTGGTTCGTAAACAAGAAGTCGACGCGCAGACCTGAAAACATCCCGCGCGCAAAAGTGTCCTGGCGGCCAGTGACTTCGATTTCGGAGAGGCGGTCCAAAGCCTCGGGGGCGACAATGAGGTCGATGTCCTGAGTGTTGCGGCCTTCGACGTACTGGAGCATGGCCACGCCTCCTACGAGCACGTAATCAATTCTTCGCTCGTCCAGAAGCTCGAACAAACGCTCCACGGTTTGCGGCAAGTTCTGCATATCCACGCTCGCGTCCTGCCAATTTCGCAGTTTGAAGACGACACCGGTCTGGATCACGTCGCCGATGTCAATGAGCTTGTTATTCGAGGCGGTTTTCATAATGCAGGCGCCCAATACTGGTCACATTCTACCGCATCGGCGCAGTGGCGACGGATGCAAATCAGCCCTTAGCCGCCTGGCGAAGCGCGCCTGCTGACTCAGCTTGCCCTGACGGCGTAGAGGAAGCGTGCGTAGCCGATCTCGGCGGCGTTTTTCGTGAGTTCGATATTGACCCATGCGATGACGTCACCGAATGGATGGTCCTGGAAAGGCCAGCGTGTTCGCTGTGCCGATCGCAGGTCATCGTCGGTGACCTGCTCAAGGGCCCCTCGCCACTGTTCCTGTA
>JBOGNS010000070.1:0-7416 GCA_050747305.1 Candidatus Acidiferrales bacterium
GCCGCGCTGACCCGCAAGGGAGGCAGGCGCCCAAGGTATGGCTCATGATTGGGGTGAAGTCGTAACAAGGTAGCCGTAGGAGAACCTGCGGCTGGATCACCTCCTTTCTAAAGAAGCGGCGCACACGGCCTGTTCGTGTATGCAGGTACGAGCGCCCAACTGCGCAGTGCACCTCGGCCTTGCCGAGCCTGCGCAGTGCAGCGTCAGGCAATCTCACGGTTGCCCGGCGCGTTGTCACTCGGTTTACCCCGAGCGGATCGCTTCGGCGAAACGCGAAGGGTTCCTCAACCCAAACGGGTTCTAGCGCGCATCATTCGATTGCAAAGAGCAACCAGCTGCGGCCCGCGAAGTCACTTCGCGGGCCTTTTTGTCTCTCTTCGGCTGGCTCCGCTGACAGTCCGTGCTGGCGACTATTTCTCAGCCCCGAGGCTCCCGCCTCGAGGCGGCGTTGCGCTCTGAAGGTTCGCATTGTGCTGCGAAAGCCCCCAGGCAGGAGCCTGGGGGGGCTGGGATGGGTTTCGTGGTTGGCACCGCGCGCGAAAATGCCGGCCTAAAGGCCGGCGCTACACTGACCACCGACAACCGAGCACCTACCACCTACCTACACCCATCACCTATCACCTCGCATCTATCACCCATAACCTGCTAGATTAGCGCGATGCAAAACAATCCGTTTCGCAAGTGGGAAATCGCGGTGTGCGGCTTCATCTGTTTGCTGGGGCTGTTTGTGGGCGGCTCGCTTTACATTGCGCCGGCCAAGTTCATCCCCGGGGTGGATTTTTCCTCGCCGGCGGTTGGAACGCTGACCGACATGTGGGCGGCGCGTCAGATCGCGATCGCCGCCATCATCGGGTTTTCGCTGTGGCGCAAATCGGTGGCGATGCTGCAAGTATCGCTCGTGGCCTATTTCCTGATGACCTTCCAGGACATCTTCATCGGCGCAGCGCGCAGCGACGTCGGCCTGATGGCCGGCTCGGCCTTCTTCTGCGCCGTCTCCGTCCTGCTGCTGTGGAATCTCGCCCGCCGCTCGGCCCCTTCGAGCCAGCGTACGTAGCCGCCGAACTCAGGATTTCAGAGACGGCGCGAAGGCTTGACTTGGGGGGAGGCGGGGAATAGGCTCGCAGTCAAGGTCGGAATTTGCACTACCCAACTTGTGCAGGAAACTCCAACCGATGAGGAGGATGAGATGCTCAAAGGCAAAACCTTTTTACTCGGCGCGATGGCGGCGCCGATGACAGGACTCGCCGTGGCAGTGGCGTTTGTGCTTGCCGTGGCGCCGGGAGTGTGGGCGCAGCAGGCGGCGGCGCAGAAGCCGGGGAACATTATGCGCGTGTACTTTGCGAAGGCGAAGCCGGGGAGTGAGGCGGAGTACGAGGCGGGCCGCAAGCGTCACGTGGAAGCGCACAAGCAGATGGGCGACACGTGGACGTGGGTCACTTTCCAGGTGGAAACCGGCGACCGCGCAGGCACCTACGACACGGTCACCTTCGAACACCACTGGAAGGAATTCGACGAATGGGAACAGAAGCACGGCGACGCCGACGCGGCCGACGCGGCCAAGAACCTCGCGCCGCACAGCGTTGATGGCGGCAATTCGTTCTTCATGTATCTGCGCGACGCGAGCATGACTCCGGCCGGGCAGGAGATGGCGCCGCCCGATCCGCTGATCGAGCTGATCCATTTCGAACTGAAGATCGGCGCGAGCCAGGAATTCGAGCGCGCCATCACGCGAACTACCGAAGCGATCCGCAAGACGAAGTGGGCCACGAACTTTCACTGGTACTCGCTGGTGAATGGCGGGCAGTCGCCGCACTACGTGCTGGCGCTGCCCAAGAAAAGTTGGGCGGAAATGGAGCCGCCGGCGATGCCGTTCCCGGTGATGCTGGAAAAAGGGCTGGGCGCGGCGGAGGCCAAGACGGTGCTGGCGGCGTTCGATAGGACGGTGGCGCGCGAGTCCTCGGAGATGCTGCGCTTCCGGCCGGATTTGAGTTATGTGCCGGAAAAAAAGTGAAAGAGTGGAAGAGTCAAAGGGTTAAGGGCGAAAGTGCAGTTGAAACGCAGGACACAGAACGAGGAAACCGCGAAACTCGTGTGCCCTTTCGCCCTAGCGCGTTCAGCTTTTCACTTTCTCACCTTTCCATTTACTCTTACCTTGTTTTGTGATGCGGCGGGAGTGGCTTAGACTTGAGGCAGGAAGTGCGAGGAGCGTGTATGTGGCGGAGTGCGCTCGCAAGCTTGATGGCTATGGCGCTGGCGGTTCCTGCCGGCGCGGTGGAGAGACTAATCAGCGAGAACGCTGTCGACGGCGCTGAGAACGCCGGCAGTGCGGCCGAGCAGGCGCGAGGCGCAGACAAGATGCAAGCGGGCGCAGAGAAGGAGCGAATGGGCGCGCGAAAGACGGCGGAGGGTGCGGCGCCGGAGTGGCTGAAGGCGGCGGTAGCGAAGGCGGAGCGCGAGTTGACGGCGAAATATGGCGCGGGGCAGCGCGAGCGAATCGAGCGCGGGCTGCGGCAGGCGTCGGCGTTCTGGCGCGAAGAGGATGGCGACGCGGCGGCGTTCGAGGCGTTTGCGATGCGGCATTTTGCGGGCGAGCAGCAGACGCGGGATGCGCTCTTCAACCGCTTCGAAACGATGCTGGAGGAAATGGCCGGGCACATGAACGAGATCGCGGTGGCGCTGCGGGCGCAGAGTGATCTGGACCGCGGGCCGATCCTGCCGTTCGATGAACTTTTTGCGGGCTACAATCCCGCCGCGCACGTGTTGGACGATTTTTTCAAAAACAAGCTGGCGTTCGTGGTGCTGCTGAATTTCCCGCTGAGCACGCTGGAACAGCGGCTGAGCGAGGGGCGGGAGTGGTCGCGGCGGCAGTGGGCGGAAGCGCGGCTGGCGCAGGCGTTCAGCAAGCGCATTCCGGCGGAAGTGAATTTGGCGATCGCGCAGGCCACGGCGGAAGCCGACCAGTACATCGCGGAGTACAACATCTGGATGCACCATCTGGTGAACGACAAGGGCGAGCGGTTGTTTCCGGCGAAGCTGCGGCTGCTGTCGCACTGGAACCTGCGCGACGAAATCAAGGCGCAGTACAGCGACGCGAACGGGTTGCCGCGGCAGCGCATGATCCAGCAGGTGATGGAGCGCATCGTCACGCAGACGATCCCGGAAGTGGCGGTGAACAATCCGCAGGTGGACTGGAATCCGTATGCGAACACGGTGCAGCCTGCGGCCGTGAGCGACGTCAACGGCCAGCCGGCGGCGGGGAAGGTGACGAATGCGCCGGAGCCGGACACGCGCTACGCGGTGCTGCTGAAAACGTTTCACGCGGCGCGCAAAGTGGACCCGTACTCGCCCACCGCGCCGACGCACATCGCGCGGCGCTTCGAAGAAGACCGGGAAATTCCTGAGGCGCGCGTGAAAGCGATGCTAGAGGCGGTGCTCACGTCACCGCTGGCACCGCAGGTGGCGGCGCTGATCGAGAAGCGGCTGGGGCGCAAGCTGGAGCCGTTCGACATCTGGTACAACGGCTTTCGCCCGCGCGGTGAATACACCGAGCAGCAACTCGATGAAATCGTGCGCAAGCGCTACCCGAGCGCGGAAGCGTACCGCAAAGACATGCCGAGTCTGCTGGCGAAGCTCGGGTTCACGCGGGAGCGCGCGGAATATTTGACCGAGCGCATCGTGGTGGAGCCGGCGCGCGGGTCGGGTCATGCGTGGGGCGCGCAGATGCGCGAGGCGCCGTCGCGGCTGCGCACGCGGGTCGAGGAAAGCGGGATGGATTACAAGGGCTTCAACATCGCGGTGCATGAGATGGGTCACAACGTGGAGCAGGTGTTTTCGCTGAACGATGTGGACCACACGCTGCTGCAAGGCGTGCCGAATACCGCGTTCACCGAAGCTCTGGCATTCGTGTTTCAGGAGCAGGACCTCGAGTTGCTGGGGCTGGCGGAGCCGGATGCGCAGAGTGAGGCGCTGGGCACGCTCAACCAATTCTGGGCGACGCGTGAAATTGCGGGCGTGGCGCTGGTGGATATGGCGGTGTGGCACTGGATGTACGAGCATCCGCAGGCGACGGCGGCGGAGTTGAAGGAAGCGACGCTGGGGATTGCTCGTGATGTGTGGAACCGGTATTACGCGCCGCTGTTTAAGAAGAAGGATGTGACGCTGCTGGCGATTTACTCGCACATGATTCACTCGTTCCTGTATCTGCCGGACTACCCGCTGGGGCATCTGATCGCGTTTCAGATTGAGGAGCAGATGGAGAAAGCGGGGAAGATTGGCCCCGAGTTCGAGCGCATGTCCCGGCAAGGGCGGCTGGCGCCCGACCTGTGGATGGAAGGCGCCACCGGCAAGCCCGTCGGCCCCGATGCATTGCTACACGCCACCGAGCGCGCGCTGAAGCAAATCCAATAGCCACTGAGGCACAGAGGCACCGAGGAGGTCCAGAGGTCGGACCTGCCTCGGAACAGATGCTCTTCCAGGCGCCCGTTGACACCCTTCCGATCGGGCCCTATTCTCAGTGCGCGATGGAGAAACTGTGAGCGACGTAGCTCAATCGCATCACGCGAAGCCGATGACGCCGTGGTCTTGGGTCTTGGTCGCGTTTGCGATTGTCTGGTGTTGGCTGGCGGCATGGGCCTCCACACCGGGCCGCCGTTCACTTGTTGATGCGTACATCATTGGTGGAGCGGTGGGGGCGGCATTCTTCCCTTTTCTGATTGCCTATGTTGTGAGGGGTAGAAAGAAAAAGCGTGACTGGAACTCCTTTGCACGTTGGTTTTTCTGGCTAGCTCTGATTATTCCGGCCCTTCAATTTAGCGGACTTAGCGGTCGGATTGCAGCAGACCGAAGGGCAGAGCGCGACCTGGGACGGCAATTTACCCAGGAATTGACGGCATTCCAAAGCCGATATGCGTCCGACCAGAGGTGCGAATTTGATCCGCCTTTGTATTCCGCCGCTTCATTTGTGGACCGGCAATCTATCAAGCGGAGTATGACGCAGCTTAGTGACTGCATCGCCCTATATCAGGAGATGAAAGCTGAAATAGACCGCATGGTTCAGCGACTGGAGGCACTCGCCCGTTCGTCCTTTTCATCAGCCGAATACCGAGCAGATGTACTAAGACGATTTCGAGAAGGTTTTCAGCGGGGCACGTCACAGCGGCGCTTGGCTGCGACATCGCGGACGCGTTGGAGAGAGGAAACCGAGGCTCTGTATGACTTCGCGTCGCGCTCTGTCGATCAGATTTGGGTCGTAGACGATGAAATCGTGATTCGGAACGAGCAAGTTCTAGCCCAGTTTAACACCATGCTGAACGCGGCGAGCGAAGCCCAAGCCACGCTGATAAGAGTTGAAACCCAAGTGCAGGCAGCTAACAAGGCCAAGATTGAAGAGCTGAACGAGATGCTCAAATAGGGCGGGCACGGGGGCCCGCCCCTACGTACGAGCGAGCCGTCTGATCCCGATGTGTCCGATCGGCGGCTATTTTTTCTTGAGGGTGCGGGCGACGTAGGCGCGGATGGAATCGAGGGCGGCGGGCGAGGCCCAGTAATCTTTCACGGCGGCGTCGCCGTCGCGGGCTTCGCGGATGGCGGCGACGAGCGGCTGGCGAAGTTGTTGCTTGGTGATGGCGAATGCGCCGGGCGGCAGTGCAGCGAAGCGCGTGGCATGTTCCATGGCGCGGGCGGCAAGATCGGCGGGGTCGGCGAGGTCGTCGATGAGTCCGCGCTGCAACGCTTCTTCGCCGGTGAAGGTCTGGCCGCTGTAAACGACTTCCTGCAAATATTGCGGCGCGACGGTGAGCCGCACAAGCTCGAGCGCGATGCGCGGGAACGGCACGCCGACCTGCAACTCCGGCACGCCAATGCGGCCCGGGCCACGCGCCATCACGCGGCGGTCGGCGCAGCAGGCCAAGATGCAGCCGCCGGCAATGGCGTGGCCGTTGATGGCGGCAACGAGCGGCTTGGGAAAAGTCGCGGCGGCTTTGAAGAAGTCGGTGAGCGCGCCGACAAACGAGTGCATGTAGACGGGGCCTTCGCTGGTCAGGCGCAGCAGGTCCACGCCGGCGGAAAAAATGCTGCCGGTGCTGGTGATGACGACGGCGCGCGCGTCGGATGCTCGCAATTTTTCGAATTGCTCGGAGAGCGCGCGGCAAAATTCCAAGTCCATGGCGCTGGCCTTGCCGTGCGCGAGTGTGAGGATAGCGACGGCGCCGTGCTGTTCGATGCGGAGCATGAGTTATCCCATTCCACCCGATCAGGCACAGGAAGCATACAACAAGGCCGGCAGGATGCCGGCGGTACGTCAATCCACGGGCCAGTGGGGGGCGCCGCATTCGTCGCACGCGAGTTGAATCTGGTGCAGCCAGCCGAATGCGTCGGGCAGGCCGGGCAACGCGTGGTGGCCGCCGCACCACTGCGCGTAGAGCTCGCCGAAGCGGTCGGTGACGAATACGCCGACGCCGCGCGAATGCGCGCGCGAGTCGAATTGATCTTTGCCGAGGAAGGCGCGCTGCGCGCGGCCGCTGACGTCGGCGGCGACCACGACGTGCGGCGGCAGGCCTTCGCTGACTTGCGGCAGCGGCGTGGCGGGCAGTACGACGAGCGCGGTGGCTTCCAGGTCGGCCAGTTGCGCGGCGTCGCGCAACAGGCGCGCGAGAAAGGCGTCGCACTCGGTGCATTCGGCGTGCAGGAAGGCAATCAGCAGGGCACGCTTCTGCTTGTAGTCCCAGGCTTGCACGGTGCGGCCGTCAGCGGTGCGCGCGGTGAGCGGCGGGATGATTTGGCGCAGCGTGAGCATCTGGACTTGATTTTACCGCAGAGGCCGCAGAGCGTCACATAGATCTAAAATTAGTAAACGCTGGTGTGGATATGGTCAGTTTGGCCGTGGCGTTAACCTTACTCGAAGTCGTGGCGTTTGTGATCAGGTGCGATCAAGTGTGATCAGGTAGAGGGTGCGGTTTCCTCGAGCAGTTTTACCATGGCGAACAGGGTGTGGTTCACGGGCGTGGGTATGCCGAGTTCGGCGCCGCGCTGCGCGATGTAACCGTTGAGCGACGCAATTTCAGTGCGGCGGCCGGCCGCGATGTCCTGCGCGGTAGATGAGGTGGCGTTCTTCAGGTCGCCCGCTAGCAACTTCAGCCCGGCGGCGGTCAGGTCCGTGGGCGGCAGCGCGATCCGTGCGGCGCGCGCCACGGCCACGGCTTCGGCAATCACGTTCATCACCACCTGCATGGCCGGCTCGTGGGCCACACTGCGCCCGTAGGTGGTGCGGGCCAGCGCGCTGATGGCGTTGCCGGCGCAATTCATGATCAGCTTCACCCACAGGTCGCCTTCGATGTTTTCACTGACGCGGCACGGCACGCCCGCGCGCGGAAACATGTCTGCCAGCCGCTGCACATCGGCCTTGCGCGTGGCGTGGCC
>JBOGNS010000071.1:0-4687 GCA_050747305.1 Candidatus Acidiferrales bacterium
CCTAACGTCCTGAAAAGCACGCTCAATCTGCCCCGCACCGCCATCCCCAGGAAGGCCAGCGTGCGGCAGTCCGAGCCGAGGCAACTGGAAGAGTGGGAGAAACAGGGCATTTACCACCGCATCCTCGAGAGCCGCAAAGACGCGCCCAGCTATGTGCTGCACGACGGGCCTCCATACCCCACCGGCGAAATCCACCTCGGCACCGGCCTGAACAAGGTGCTGAAAGATATGGTCGCCAAGTCAAAATCCATGGCCGGTTACCGCGCGCCCTACGTCCCCGGTTGGGATTGCCACGGGCTGCCCATCGAAACCAAGGTCGAGAAGGAATTGGGCGGCAAGGGAAAAGTGCCGCCGGCGGAATTTCGCAAGTTGTGCCGCGAATTCGCTTCACGGTTCATCGATAACCACCGCCGCGAATTCAAGCGCTTGGGCGTTTTCGGGCTTTGGGAGAATCCTTATCTCACCATGAGCTTCGAGTATGAGGCGGCCATCGCTGACGCCTTCGTGACGTTTCTTGAAAAGGGTTACATCTATCGCGGCCTCAAGCCGGTGTACTGGTGCATCGTCGACAGCACCGCTCTCGCGGAAGCTGAAGTCCAATATGAGGATCACACCAGCCCCAGCATCTGGATCAAGTTTCCCGCGGCAACCGGCAGCGCCGCTGCTGCCAAGCTCGGCGGCGGTGTGGCCGCGGCTGCTTGGACCACAACTCCCTGGAGTTTGCCCGGCACCGTCGCGCTCGCGTTTCACCCGGATTACGACTACGTGGTGGCGGAAACTCCCGCCGGAAAACTTTTGCTGGCTGCTGATCGCGTCGAGGCGGTGATGCGCGATCTCGGCGGCATCAGCGTAAGCCGCACCTCCGGCCTGTGGAAAGGACGCGACCTTGCGGGCCTGGAATTTCGCCATCCCTTCCTTGATCGCAACACGCCGGCAGTGCTCGCCGACTACGTTACGCTCGATCGCGGCACCGGCATCGTCACCACCGCGCCCGGACACGGCGCGGAAGATTTCTTCACCGGCCAGGAATACGGACTGGAAACCTACGCTCCGGTGGACGACGAAGGGCGCTTCACCGAAGGCTTGCCCGATTACACCGGGAAAAGCGTGTTCGACGCCAATCCGCACATCACCGAATTGCTGAAGCGACGGGGCATGCTGCTGGGCCATGCCAAACTCACGCACAGCTATCCGCATTGCTGGCGCTGCCACAATCCGGTGATCTTCCGCGCCACCGAGCAATGGTTCATCAATCTCGAACACCAGGCTGAGGGGGGCAGCGCCACTTTCCGCCAGCGCGCGCTCGACGAAATCAAAGCCGTGAAGTGGAAGCCGGAGTGGGGCGAAGAGCGCATGAGCAGCATGATCGCCACGCGTCCCGATTGGTGCATCTCGCGCCAGCGCTACTGGGGCGTGCCGCTGATTGTGCTGCACTGCAAAAGCTGCGGCGAACTCTTGCGCGACTACAAAGCGCTGCGCCACGTGGTGGACTGGTTCCGCCGCGAAGGCGCCGATGCGTGGTTCTCGCGCACATCGAGCGAGCTGCTCCCCGCCGGCACAAAGTGCGCGAAGTGCGGCGCGGACGGCTTCGCAAAGGGCAGCGACATTCTCGATGTGTGGTTCGACTCCGGCTCATCGCACTACGCTGTGCTGGAGCCTTACGGCATGCCCTGGCCGGCTGATTGTTACCTCGAAGGCCCCGACCAGTATCGCGGCTGGTTCCAGAGTTCGCTGCTGGTGGCCATCGGGCTGCGCGATGCCGCGCCTTACAAAGCTGTGGTCACGCACGGCTGGACGCTCGATGCCAAGGGCGCGCCCATGTCCAAGTCGCTCGGCAACGCCATCTCGCCCGCGGAAATTTGCGACCGCTGGGGCGCCGACCTGATGCGCGTGTGGGTCACTTCGCAGGATTACACCGCAGACGTGAGCAACTCCGAAGCCATGATGACCCAGCTTGCGGAGAGCTATCGCAAAATCCGCAACACGTTTCGCTGGGTGCTCGGCAACCTCGACGGCTTCGATCCCGCTGCGCATAGCGTTGCGGATGGCGAGCTGCTCGAGCTCGACCGCTACATGTTGCACCGCGCCGCCGAGCTGGTGGAGAAGTGCCGCGGATGGTACGACACTTTCGATTTTCATCGCGTGTTCCATGCCATCCACGATTTCTGCGTGGTGGACCTCTCTGCGTTCTACTTCGACGTGCTCAAAGACCGCCTCTACACATTTGCGAAATACAATCCGGCGCGCCGCTCCGGCCAGACCGCCATCTACCGCATCGCGCACGCCTTGCTGCGCCTGCTCGCGCCTATCACCGTCTTCACCGCAGAAGAAATCTGGAAGTATTTCCCGCGCCGCGCCGGCGAGCCGGAAAGCATCCACATGGCGCTGTTCCCGGAGTTCTCGGAACTAAAGACGCCACTCTCAATGATGGAGCGGGCCTCGTGGGACATGCTCGGCTTTGTCCGTAATTCGGTGATGAAATCCTTAGAACAGGCGCGCAATTCCAAAATAATTTCAGGCTCATTGGAAGCAAGGGTCGTGCTTAGCGCGACGGGCGATGTGCAGCGGATATTGTCACGGTACGCGGCGTGGCTGCCCTCTCTATTCATCGTGTCTCAAGTTGAGACAAAGCGCGATGGAGCTGCACCGGACGCCAGTCAGCCGCAAAGCCAGACAGAGCGGAACCTGCCTGAGGCAATGAGTAATTTCCAGCAGTTCTTGGTCCAACTAGCTGGTGGGTTCAGGTCCCCCGAAGTACGGAAGGCCGAGGGCGTGAAGTGCGAGCGGTGCTGGAATTATTCGACGCGCGTGGGCGAAAACAATGAATGGCCGACGGTGTGCGAACGCTGCGTGGCCGCGCTGGAAGA
Source organism: Candidatus Acidiferrales bacterium (assembly GCA_050747305.1). GTDB lineage: Bacteria > Acidobacteriota > Terriglobia > Acidiferrales > UBA7541 > JBOGNS01. Next base: position 2,868 of record JBOGNS010000071.1, read on the forward strand.
AATCAAATCCTACGGTGATGCGATGCCGCAGGGCGCGAGCGCATCAGGCCGCGACCCGGGCGCATCCGGCCAAGGCGCATCCTGATGGCGGCAATGACCAAGCGCCTCGCGTGGCTGTGGCTTACCGTGCCGGTGATTGCCGCCGACCAGCTCACTAAATTCATCGTCGAGCAGCGCACGCCGGAAGATTCCGTGCGCACCATCATCCCCGGCTTCTTCGATCTGGTACACCGGCACAATCGCGGCATCGCCTTCTCCATGCTTGCCGACTTCGACTGGCCGTGGCTGACCCCGCTGCTGATCAGCTTCGCGCTGGCGGTGCTGGCGCTGCTGGTGTGGCTGCTCGTCACCGACCGCGCCGGCGGCCCGCGCGCCCGCGCCGGCATGGCGCTGATTCTCGGCGGCGCGTCCGGCAATCTAATCGATCGGATGCTGCACGGCAGCGTGATTGACTTTCTCGATTTCTACGTCGCGCAGTATCATTGGCCCGCGTTCAACGTCGCCGACTCGTGTATCGTTGTCGGCGCGGGACTTGTCATTCTGGAATTGCTGTTCGAGCGCAAAGTTGAGGTGGAGGCACAGGAAAAGGTGAAAGAGTGAAAAAGTGAAAGGGTTAAAGCGTGAATGAAGACCGATACGCTCATGTCTCGCCGCCAGCGTCCTTTAACGCTTTAACTTTTTGACCCTTTAACTTTTTAACGTTTCAGTTGCCACTCGAAAACACAAACCGATGCATCCAGTACTAATCGAACTCGGGCCCATCACCCTGCATAGCTACGGCGTGCTGGTCGCCACTGGCATTCTGCTCGCGCTTTGGCTCGCGCGCCGCCAAGCCCCGCGCATGGGGCTCGATCCCGATCAGGTGTGGAACCTCGGCATTTACATGGTGCTTGGGGGCTTGGTGGGCGCCAAGCTGTGGTACATCCTGGAAAACGCGGGCTACTACGCCGAGAATCCGCGCGCGCTGTTCTCGATGGATACGCTGCAGGCCGCCGGCGTGTGGTACGGCGGATTGCTCAGCGCTTTGCTCGTGCTGGTGATTTACGTCCGTCGCGCGAAGATGAGTTTCCTCGCGCTGTCAGACACGTTCGCCGCGCCGCTGGCCCTCGGGCACGGCATCGGACGCCTCGGCTGCTTCTCCGCCGGCTGCTGCTGGGGCAAGCCCACTACGCTAGCCTGGGGCGTCACGTTCACTTCCGAGTACGCGGCGGATACCGTCGGCACGCCGCTCGGCGTCGCGCTGCATCCCACGCAGCTCTATGAGGCAACCACCGAATTGCTGGCGTTCGCCTTTCTGGTGTGGCTGGGCACGCGACGCAGCTTTCGCGGTCAAGTGTTCGCCGCATACTTGATTTGGTACGGCGCGGCTCGCGGCACCATCGAATTCTTCCGCGGCGACCCCGGGCGCACGCAATTATTCGGCGGCGAAGTTTCCCTGATGCAGATCGTCAGCCTCGGCCTCATCCTGCTCGGCGCGCTGCTCTGGCGACTCGGCTCGCGCCAGCCGCTCGCGCCGACGCGTGCCGCTACACAAACGGCACCCACACGAGGTCGTGCCTGAGATCGAAACAGGAAGCCGGAAGTCGGACGTCAGACGTCCGACTTCCGCCGACCTCTGGACGCCGCCATGCTCGCTTAGAACCCGCTTAGGTGCTAATCGTCGTCTTCCGAGTTGATTTGCCCGCGGATTTCGCCGCCCGGGAAAAGCTGCGAGTGCACGTTCACATACGTGAATCCGCTGCGTAACGCGCGAAGGAACTCTTCGAACTCTCCCGGGCTGATTCCTTGCGCGGGTAATCCGGCCCCGCCCGCGCCGGTAA
>JBOGNS010000072.1:0-3521 GCA_050747305.1 Candidatus Acidiferrales bacterium
ACCTAAGGGTCGCCGCTACATATGCGGCTGCGGGGAAACCGCACAGGCTGGAAAGCCTGTGCCACCGGTGTCCAGTGTACGAAGACAAATTCAAGATCTTCACCGGCAGCGCCAACCGCACCCTCGCGGAGAAAATCTGCGCTTATCTGAACGCGCCGCTAGGCCAGGCAGCGCTGGGCACCTTCAGTGACGGCGAGATTTATTTTCAGGTGCTGGAGAACGTGCGCGGCGCAGACGTCTTCGTCGTGCAGCCCTGCTCCAATCCGGTGGACTTCCACCTGATGGAGCTGCTGATGATGATCGACGCGTTCAAGCGCGCGTCGGCGTGGCGGGTCACCGCAGTGATCCCGTATTACTGCTACGCCCGGCAGGATCGCAAAGATAAGCCGCGCGTCCCCATCTCCGCCAAGCTCGTGGCGGACTTGCTGGAAACCGCGGGCGCCAGCCGCGCTCTCACACTCGATTTGCACGCGCCGCAGATTCAGGGCTACTTCAACGTGCCGGTGGATCACTTGTATGCGTCGCCCGTGCTGGTGGACTACTTCAAGCAGAAGAACCTGGGCGATGTAACCGTGGTCTCCCCCGACGCGGGCGGCGTGGAGCGCGCGCGCTTCTTCGCAAAAAAAATGGATGCGCCGCTGGCCATCGTCGATAAGCGCCGCGTGGATAAGAACGTCGCCGAAGTGATGCACCTGATTGGCGACGTGCGCGGCCGCCCCGCGCTGGTGATTGACGACATGATTGACACCGCCGGCACGCTGGTGAAGACCGCGGAAGCGCTGCTGAAAGAAGGCGCGACCAAAGTGTTCGCGGCCTGCACGCACGCCGTGCTTTCCGGCCCGGCCGTCGAACGCATTTGCAGCGCACCCATCGAGGAAGTGGTGGTCACCGATTCGATTCCGTTGTGTGATGCGGCGTGCAAAACGACCAAGATCAAGGTGCTCAGCGTAGCCGAACTGCTGGCCCGCGGCATCCGCTCGATCCACGAGGAAACGTCCATCAGCGAGCTATTTATTTAGCCGGGGATCGACGTAGGGACGGCTTTACGCCGCCCGCTTTGAAAGTGTAGCGCCGCCCTTCAGGGGGCACGCGTCGCGCTGAAACCCAGCGCCAAAGAGAAAGGTGAAGTCATGGAGCAATTCATAGTCGAAGCAAATGTCAGAGTCGAGCGCGGGAAGAATGCCGCGCGGCGCCGCCGCTTAACCGGCGAGATTCCCGCCGTACTGTACGGCGGGAAAGACTCCGCCGTGCCGGTGTCGGTGAACGCCAAGCAGGTCGCCTCCATCCTGCGTTCCGAGTCCGGGCACAACACCATTTTCAAGCTGAAGATTGCCGGCAAAGGCGAGAACACCGTGCTGCTGAAGGACTGGCAAGTGGACCCGGTGAAGGGCCATCTGCTGCACGTGGACCTGCTGCGCATCGCCATGGACGTGAAGATGCGCGTCAACGTGCCGGTGCACACCTTCGGCGATCCCGAGGGCGTGAAGCTGCAAGGCGGCATCTTCGAAACCGTCACGCGCGAAGTGGAAATCGAATGCCTGCCCAGCGACATTCCCGGCGAATTCCGCGTGGACGTGAGCCATCTCACCATCGGCAAGCACTTGCGCGCCGGCGACCTGCCCATCGATGCGGCCAAGCACACGCTGGTCACCGACCCGCAGCGCGTGATCGCGCACGTGGTGGCGCTGCGCGCCGAAGAAGAAGTGGCGCCGGAAGCCGCCGCGGTCACTGCCGAAGGTGTTGCGGCTGCTCCCGCCGAGCCTGAAGTCATCAAGAAGGGCAAGAAGGAAGAGGAAGGCGAAGAGGCCGAAGCGCCCGAGAAGCCCGAGAAGGGCGAGAAGAAGAAGTAGCCAGTTTCGTGTGCCGTGTTTCCGTGTTCCGTGCCCTGCAGTACGGCGGATGACCGCGAATGCGTTGGTCACGAGTCACGAGTCACGAACCACGAATCACGAGTCACGCAATGCGGCTAATCGTCGGCCTCGGCAATCCCGGCATGGAGTACGCCTGGACGCCGCACAACCTGGGTTTCATGGTGATCGACCGGCTCGCAGAGCGCGCCGGCGCCCGCGTCGAACGGCCGGAAGCGCGCAGCTACGTCGGCCGCGCGCAACTCGCCGGTCACGACGTGCTGCTGGCCAAGCCGCAAACCTACATGAACGCCAGCGGCCCGGCGGTGCGCGATCTGCTCGAGCGGTTCCAGTGCGATCCGGCCGAGATGATCGTGCTGGTGGATGAAGCGGCGCTGCCCTGGGGCACGTTGCGCATCCGCGAACGCGGCTCCGCCGGCGGGCACAACGGGCTGAAGTCGGTGATTGGCGCGCTCGGCTCCGGCGACTTCATCCGCGTGCGCATCGGCATCGCGCCGGAGCACCCGGTGGACGACTTGGCCGCTTACGTTCTGCGGCCGATGCGCAAGACGGACCTGGAACAGGCCGCGGAAATGATCGATCAGGCGGCCGACGCGGTGGAAGTGATTCTGGCGGAAGGCGCAGGACACGCCATGTCGCGTTTCAACCGCCGCCCGCAATCCGCCGCCGAAGAAGAAATGTAGCGGCGACCTTTAGGTCGCCATCTCGGTCGCCATCGGTAGCACAGCCAAGAGTGGCTGTGCGTTTTCGAGAGGAATCGACAGCGCAAAGGCGTTGCTCGACAGAACAGAGCAAGAAATGGCGACCTAAAGGTCGCCGCTACACGGAAGAGGACCACAATGGACGCACGAACCTACGATCTGATTTTCATTTGCCGACCGGCTACGCCGGAGGAAGAAGTCGACAAGATTATCTCCACCCTCGGCCACGCCGCGCAGGAAAAAGGCGGCACCGTGGAGAAGACCGAGAAATGGGGCACGCGCAAGCTGGCCTACCGCGTCAGCAAGCACCGCGAAGGCATCTTCGTCTATCTCGCGCTGCACGGCACCCAAGGCGAAATGATTCATGAGCTGGAGCGCCGCCTGAAAGTGTCGGACATCGTGATCAAGTACATGACCGTGCGCACCGACGACGAGCTGAAGCGCCAGCGCAAGCTCGCCGAACGCCGCGAGCGTCGCGCAGCACGCCGCCCGCGCCGCCAGCTGGCTCAGCCACCGGCAGCCGAGTCCGCCACGGCCAGCGCCCCCGGCGCCGCCGACTGAATTAGCTGTCATTCTGAGTCCGCGTCTTGCTTGCAGCCCGAAGGGATGCAAGCAGCGGGCGAAGAATCTCAGGGGTGAATATCACGGCCGGCGCCTAGGTTCGGCTACAAGATTCAAGAAAGAGGACAAGCATCATGACCGAACGGAACGACGAAAACACGCAAGCAAAGCCGCAGGAAACGCCGGCCGCAGCGCCGCCCGAGTCAGCCCCGGCCACACCGGCTGCGCCCGCGGCGCAAGGCGGCGAAACGCAAGCACAACAGCCGCAATCGCAGCAGCAACAGCAGCCGCACCCCCGCCGCGAGGGTGGCGGCGGTCCGCGCCGTGAAGGCGGCGGTGGCGGACGCCGCGAAGGTGGTCCGCGCGGGCCGGGCGGTCCGCGGCGCGAAGG
>JBOGNS010000073.1:0-3394 GCA_050747305.1 Candidatus Acidiferrales bacterium
GATGGGCGCCTTGATTTTCCCCTTCTTCACCAGATCGTTGATGGCCAGCCCGAATCGGGCGCGCTCGCCGTAGCCCAGCCAGCAGATTCGCGCCGGCAGTCCCTGGAACTTGATGCGCTTGCGCGCCAGCGCGATCCAGCGGCTGAGGATGTGATCGTCCGGGAAAAGCTGGAGGACGAGGTCGTCGGTGACGGCGATGTCCGAGGGCTCGCCGGAGAGCGCCACCCAGCGGAAGGGGCCGCGACCTTCGCAGAACAGCGGTCGGATGTAGGCCGGAACGAATCCGGGGAAACTGTAGGCGTCCCTAACGCCACGCTGGAAAGCGAAGGTGCGGATGTTGTTGCCGTAGTCGAAGGTCACCGCGCCCAGCTTCTGTAAATCCAGCATGCCGCGCACGTGCGCCGCAATGGAATCGAGCGCGCGCTTCTGGTAATCGGCGGGATCGCGGCGGCGCAGCTCAGCCGCCTGCTCCACACTCAAACCCTGTGGGATGTAGCCGCCGAGCGGGTCGTGCGCGCTGGTCTGATCCGTGAGCAGATCCGGCACCACGCCGCGCTTGGCCATCGCGGGAATCACGTCAGCGCAATTGCCAACCAATCCCACCGACGCGGCCTCGCCCTTGCGCACCGCATTTTTCAGGATGCGCAGCGCCTCATCGAGATCGGTCACCATCACGTCGCAGTAGCCGGTCTTCACGCGGCGCTTGATGCGCTCCGGGTCCACGTCAATGCCCAGGAACGCGCCGCCGTTCATCGTTGCCGCCAGCGGCTGCGCGCCGCCCATCCCGCCCATGCCGCCGCTGGCCACCAGCTTGCCCGCCAGCGAGCCGCTAAAATGTTTGCGCGCCGCAGCGGCAAACGTCTCGTAGGTGCCCTGCAAAATTCCCTGCGTGCCGATGTAGATCCAACTACCGGCTGTCATCTGGCCGTACATCATCAGGCCCGCGCGTTCCAGCTCGCCGAAGTGTTCCCAGTTCGACCAGTGCCCCACGAGATTGGAATTGGCGATGAGCACGCGCGGCGCATAGGGATGCGTGCTAAAAAATCCCACCGGCTTGCCGGATTGCACCAGCAGCGTCTCATCGTTTTCCAGATCGCGCAGCGAGCGCACGATGGCTTCGTAGCACGCCCAATTGCGCGCCGCTCGGCCGGTGCCGCCGTAGACGATGAGTTCCTGCGGCTTCTCGGCCACCTCAGGGTCGAGGTTGTTCATCAACATGCGCAGCGCAGCCTCCTGCTGCCAGCCTTTGCAGGAAAGCTGCGTGCCGCGCGGCGCGCGCACCGTGTGCGGCGCGGCGGACGGGCGTGATGCCGCCGGCGGGTCTGCCGTGAGTTTGGCCATTGGCAATGCTCCGAATCCGTATCTTAGCGCAGCCGCAGGCATCACAGCGAACAACGCGCAGCCGGTGGCTGGTTGCCGTCCCGCTACGTCTGACGTCCGACTTCTGACCTCCGCCTTCTGACTTCAGCCATCCGGCTTCCATAGTTGAACCGTTGCGGTTATCCTTGCTTGGTGCATCGCCAGCGCACTCGCCGCAGCCGCTATGCCCGCCTGTTCCGTTACGCCTACCTGCGACTGGTGCGCGTGAACGCCACGCCCGAACGCATTGGACGCGGTACCGCGCTGGGCATTTTTCTCGGCGTGTTTCCCACGTTTGGCCTCGGCCCGCCGCTGGCCACACTCGGTGCGGGGATGGTGGGCGCCAATCGCGCCGCAGCGTTGCTTTCGAGTTTCGCCTGCGGCCCGCTCACTCCGTTCACTTGGACGGCCGCCCTGTTCGCTGGAAACGCGCTGGTGGCCGAAGAGTGGCGCATCGCGCGCGAGTTGATCGCCTCCGGCGGCAAAGTCGAAATCATGCAGCGCTTCTTCGCCACTTTCATGATTGGCAATATCGCCATCGGCCTCGCGCTGGCCATTGCCGGCTACTTCGCCGCATGGTGGCTCGCGCACCGCTACCGCCAGCGCAAGTTCGCCCGCGCCGCCGTGCTGCAACCGCGGATGAACACAGATGAAGCCAGCTGATAATGACAGGCGACCCGGTGCTGTGTCGAAGCTTTCGAAACGAGGCATGAATCTGCGAGCGGCCCAGCTGTTGCATCGTTCTCCGCACTGCTGGGTTCTTTTCGCCGCGCTTATGCTTGGGGTTCCTGTTGCAAGGGGCCAGATCAAAAGCACCCTTCAAGGAATCATCAGAGACCCCGCCGGCGGCGTGGTTGCGGGAGCGACTGTGACGATCTACTCCCCAGAGCGCGTCTGGCAGACGGATTCGGACGCGGAAGGACGATTTGGGTTCGCTGACCTGCCAGCGGGCCGGTTCACTCTCGAAGCGGAATCTCCGGGCTTTAAGACCAAAGTCATAGAGGGCGTGCGAGTCGCGGAAAAAGTTCTACCGCCCATTTCAGTCGACCTTGAACTCGAGCCCAACTCTGGCTGTGGACGTTTCTTTTCGGCCTTGTACGTGAAGGACAATCTGTTCAAAACAAACCTGAAGGGAACCGTCCGTTACTACTACGGAGAGCCACTTCCGAAGGTGCGATTGTCTGTATCAAAAAGCGACGAGAGTTTCGTACTGGCATCGCAAATGGCGAACGAGAAAGGCGAATTCCAGTTCGAAGCATTGGAACCGGGACGTTATGCCTTAACTGCGTCCCTGGAGGGCCACAGCGACTATCGCACTCAACCGTTCTCGATCATCCGCGAAACGCTCACGAGAATAAAATTAATGATGCTGAAAGAAGGCGAAATGATTATCTGCGAGTAACGTTTCGTCGTGTCGCTACGCCCTTCACTCCTGAACACTTGACCTCCCTGACCTCTCGACCTCATTCTTCCTGCGTGCGTCGCACGCCAAAAAGGCAGGGAACCGAAGAAGCGCTTTACGCGGCGGCCTTGCACGCGCTGACGCGTCGCGCGCATTCGGTGCACGAGATGCGCAAGTGGCTGGAGCAGCGCGCCGGCGACAGCCAACACGTCGGCGCGGTGCTGGCGCGGCTCAAAGAACGCGACTATCTCGACGACGCGCGCTACGCCAAGCAGTACGCGCACAGCCGCGTGACCGCGCGGCGATTGGGACGCTTTCGCGTGGCGCGCGACCTGCGTGCTCGCGGCGTGCCCGACCGCCACATCGAAGCCGCGCTCGACGAAGTCTTCGCCGAAACCGATCAAGCCGCGCTGCTGCGCCAGCGCATTGAGCGCAAACTGCGCGCGCTGCGCGGCAAAGCGTCATCGTCGCTGAACGTCGGCTTGGATGCCAGCGAACAGGCGCCGGCAACCGCATCGACCACGCGCGGCGCCCCGGCCGGCAAACTCGACCAGCGCCGCCTCGCCTCGCTCTACTCTTCCCTGCTCCGCGCCGGCTTCCCCGCCGACCTCATCCGCCGCGAACTCCAAGCAA
>JBOGNS010000074.1:0-8238 GCA_050747305.1 Candidatus Acidiferrales bacterium
CGCCTGTATGGGAAAACAAAAACATGAAGAACCGTTTCAATAGCTCCGTGCTGCACCAGGGCTACATCTACGGCTTCGACGAAGCCATCTTCGCCTGTATCGATGCGCGCACCGGCGAGCGCAAATGGAAAGGCGGACGCTACGGCTACGGCCAGGTGCTGCTGGTTCCCGCCGGCGCCGGGTCGGCATCCAGCGGCTCAGTGTCCCGTGGACCAACCTCTGGCGCGGCCTCTGCCTCCAGCGAAGGCGCGATGTCCAGCGCTTCCGCGCCTAGTGCGAGTCCCGCTCCCAGCGCCGGCGTATCCGGCCCTGCGAATCTCATCGTGATCACCGAATCCGGCGATTTGGTGCTGCTTAAAGCCACGCCCGCCGCGCACGAAGAACTCGCGCGCTTCTCCGCCATCGAAGGCAAAACCTGGAACCAGCACGCCATCGCCGACGGCATCCTACTCGTCCGCAACACTCGCGAAATGGCCGCCTTCGACCTGCGCCAGCGATAAGCATTGGCGCGGCAGTCTGCTACGCACTTTCATTCCTGGTACTTGCTTGCCGTGAATTATCACACAATTTGCTATATAATGCGGGTATGGCGAACCTCAAAAACGTGCGTCAAGCTCTGGGATGGACCCAGCAACAGATGGCGACTAAGATGGGAACCTCACAAGCCTATGTGGCGATGCTCGAGAAAGGGCATCGGCGCCTCACACCGCGGCTGGCGCGCAAGCTGGTCCGCCTGGGTGCGCCGCCTACGGTTTTGCCGCTCGCTACGCCCGAACAGGCTTCCCTCGACGCACAAGGTTTGGCTGAACAGTTGGGCGCGCTGGGCTATCCGGGGTTTTCCTACCTGGCCAAACACGTTCGCCCCCGCAACCCCGCCGAGGTACTGCTGGCGGCGCTGGCTCATGATGAACTCGAAGCCCGGCTCGTGGAAGGGTTGCCATGGTTGCTGGCGCAATTCTGGGAGATGGACTTCGATTGGCTGGTGAGAGAAGCGAAGCAGCGTGACTTGCAGAATCGCCTCGGCTTTGTCGCAATGCTTGCGCGTGAACAGGCCGCACGGACCGCCAAGCAAGCCCCACAGAGCGTCAATGCCCTGCGGAGCCTGGAAGCAGCACTCGAACCGAGCCGCTTGGCGCGCGAAGATACCTTAGGCCGCCGGCCGTCGAGTGACTTTGGCCGCGAATGGCTGCGCACCAATCGCAGCAATGCCGCTCGCCACTGGAGTTTGCTTACCACGTGGCGTGCCGAAGACCTTCGTTATGCATGAACTCGGGTCACCGTGGCGTGAATTCTTGCACGACGTCGATGCGGCGCTCGACGCCGAGGTAGAGCTGCATTGCTTAGGCGGTTTCGTTCTGACGGTTTGCTACGGCATGCCGCGCGCGACCAAGGATATCGACTGTTGGGAGGTTGTGCCCAGGTCCAGGCTGGACAGCATTCAGCAAATCGCCGGTGAGAGCAGTCGGTTGGCGCGAAAGCATCGGGTCCACATCCAGTACTCGCAAGTAGGAACACTTCCAGAAGACTACGCCGAGCGACTTTCAGAGATTCCGTTGCACGGTTTGAACAAGCTCCGGCTCCTCGGGCTCGATCCCTACGATCTCGCGCTATCCAAGCTCGAGCGAAATGCCGAGCGTGACCGTGACGATGTGCGCTGGCTGGCACGGGCCATTCCGCTTGAGGCGAACGTACTTCGCGAGAGATACAAGAAAGAGCTGCGACCGTATCTCGCCAACGAAGCGCGCCACGACCTCACACTCAGGCTCTGGCTCGAAGACTTGTTTCCGAATGCGTGAAGCCTCGCCGGCGACTACCAGAGCAGTTTGAGGCCGAATTGGATGTGGCGCGGGGCGCCGGCCGAAGTGATTTGCCCGAAGGTGGGCGAGCCGAGGAACGCGTCGGGCAGATCGTAGTTGGTGCGGTTGAACAGGTTGAAAAATTCGCTGCGAAATTGCAGGTTCCAGCGCTCATCCCACCGGAAGTTTTTCACCAGCGACAGGTTGAACACCGCCGACCCCGGCCCTTCCAGAATGTTGCGCCCGGCATCGCCAAAGCTGCCGAAGGGCTGCAAGGCAAACGCGCCGGTGTTGAACCACGCCGTCTCGCTGGGATCGCTCAACTGCGGATTGCCGGTCAAATTCGGCCGGTCGTTGGCCTGGAAGCCGAGCACGGTGCGGCCGGTGTTGCTTTGGTCGAGCTCCGGCAGCAAAGCCACGGTGAACGGCCTTCCGCTCTGCAACGCCAGCGTGCCGTTGGTCTGCCATCCGCCGAACACCCGTTCCGTCCAGGTGTGCGCGCGCAGCGGCCCTAGCGGGATGTCGTAGGTGTAGCCCAGAGTAAACCGCTGCCGCGTATCGAAATTCGATAGCGCGCGCTCCGCCGCCGCGTTGTTCGAATCCTGCGGGAAGTTGGGGTCGCCGCTCGAGGCGAAGAAGCCGGAAGCATCGTCAATGGATTTCGACCAGGTGTACGACGAGAGCACCGTCATCCCGCACCACAGCCGCTGCTGAAAGCGCGCCTGCAAAGCGTGATAGATCGAGCTGGCGCGCGATTCCACCGCCGTGATGTCGTCGAACGCCGGGTTCGGCCGCGGATTTGGAAACACCACCCCCGACGGCGCGGGCTGGTTGATGTCGCGCGCGGTAATCATGTGCGTGCCCTTGGTACCCACGTAACCCACCTCCAGGCTGCGCGTCCCGCCCAGCCGCTGCTGGACCGTCAGGTTCCACTGCTGCGCGTAGGGCGAACTCAGATCGCGCTGAAAGGTAAGCGCCGATTGCGCCGTCGGCAGCGGGAACGTGGTCAATGGAAAAGGATCGGTCAGCGTCAGCGTGAAGCCAGGAAATCCCGGCTGCGGCGGCAGCGTAAAGAAAAAGCGGTTGTCGAAGAATGGCGCGCTGAAGTAAAGCCCTTCACCCGGCGCCAGCGCCCATTGGTCGTAGTAGATGCCGTAGCCCGCGCGCACCACCGTATCGCCGCGTCCCGGCGACCACGCAAGGCCCACGCGCGGCGCGACGTTGTTGCCATCGCTCTTGTATCCGGCCCGCGGCACCCCGCCCGTGCCCACTTGCACCAACATGCCCGTTGCGGGGTCGTAGATAGTGGCGCGGTCGCCTATATCCACCGGCGCAGACGTGAACTCATAGCGTACGCCCGCAGTGAGCGTAAGATCCGGCCGGATGCGGTAGCTATCCTGCCCGAACAGCGCCCACGACTCCGCGCGCAAGTGCTGCGGATTATCGAGCAGCGCCACGCCGGTCACCGTCGGCAAGCCGAGCAACAAATCCGCCAGCGGATTGCCCGGCTGCCCCGGCCCCGGCGCAGTGAAGAAGCCTTGGAATTGCAGGAAGCCGCGCGATTGCACGTCGCGAAACGCATTCTGCTGATGCGCGCGGAAATCGCCGCCGAATTTCACGGTGTGCCGCCCGCGCGCGTAACTGACGTGATCAATCACCTGAAACGTGTTGGTCACGCTGGCCTGCGGGTTGTTGAACTCATGCCCCAGCGGCGAAAAGCCGCTGATGCGCAGGAAGCTCAAGCCCAGATCGCGCGCGCGCGGCGAAATGTCCGGCAGCCCAACTTGCTGATTGATGCTCGTCCCCTGGCCTTCTTGATTGACTTGGATGGCTACACGATGGAACGCGAAACGCGCTTCGTTTACCCAATGCGGCGAGAAGATGTGCGTCTCGCTCACCATCAGGTTCTGCGCGCGGCGCGGCACATCGTTGCCGAAGCCCGGCAGCCGCGAAAATGTGCCCCCGCTGAACGGCTCGAACAAATTGCGGTCGGCAAAGCTGTAGCGCACTGCCAGTTCGGAGTTGGCGTTGAAGCTGTGGTCCACGCGCGCATCGAAATGGTGCTGGTTGTCGCGCAGCGTCGGCGAGCTCACAAAGTTCGCATTCGATCCCGGCGGCGGCACGCGGTTCGGGGAAGGGTAGAGCGCCGCAATCGCCGCCCCCACCGGATGCTGGAACATCGGCGGGATCACCGGCAGACATCCGCCCAGTGCCGCCACGAACGGGCAGCCGGGCTGCGGAGTCGGCAGGCACACCGCCGAGAAGTTGCCCATGCGTTCCGCATCGGTGGGCACGGTAGCCAGCGTGGTGAGGCCTTCGCGTCCGACGCGCCCTTCGTAATCGCCGAAGAAAAATGTGCGGTCGCGCGCGATCGGCCCGCCCAGGGTGACGCCGAACTGGTTGCGCTGGTATTTCGGGTCCGGCTGATCCGCCGGCGCAAAATGATTGCGCGCATCCAGCGCCGCGTTGCGGAAAAAGTGGTAGAGCGAGCCGTGCAGCTCGTTGGCGCCCGACTTCAGCGCCACATTCACCTGCCCGCCCGCGTTGCGGCCAAACGACGCGTCGTAGTTGCCCGTCAGCACTTCGAACTCGCGGATCGCGTCCACCGGCGGGTTCAGGCCCACGCCGTTCAGCTTTGGATCGCCGTTGTAAACGCCATCGAGCAGAAACAGGTTGGCATCCTCGCGGCTGCCGCTCACGTGAATCGCAAAATCGCCGCGCACCGATCCCGCCGACCCTTGCGCCGCCGGCGCTGCCCCCGGCACCAGCAGCGACAACTCAAAAAAGTTGCGCCCATCCAGCGGCAACCGCGTCACCTGCCGGTTCTCAATCACCGTGCCCCGCGCGGCCGACTGAGTTCTCAAGGTTTCGGTTTCTGCTGTTACCGTAAAGCGTCCGTGGAGATTACCGACTTGCATTAGAACTTCGGTGTGAATCGCCTCATTCACGCGAAGGAGAAGCCGGTCGCGATCTTCCTTGAAGCCGGCCGTCTGTGCCGTCAATTCGTATTCGCCCGGCGCCAACGAAGTGAAATGAAATGCGCCTGTGTCGTCTGAAATTGTTTCGCGAACCTTCTTCGTTTCGAGATGGACGAGTGAAACCCGAGTGCCCACAATGACCGCACCAGTGGGGTCTTTCACAACGCCACTAATCGAGCCGCGCACGGTCTGCGCCGCCGCAGGCGCCGCCAGCACAACTGTCAGCGCCATCAACATGAAAAACCGCGCCACCGCCACACCCCTTACGTTTTTCATTGCTGCATCCTTCCGCTTCTAGGATTCCTGTAGCGACCCGGCCCCATCGCGCGTCTAACATTTTTGGAGTGCGGGAGCTTGCTCCCGCTTTGTTTAAATTTGCTGACGAATCGAAATTGATCAGCGAACTGTAAACAAAGCGGCGGCCCATCGCGTCGCAAGGCGCCGCTCAGGGTAAACAAGCCGCCGCACTCCATAGCGCCTTGACACTTTCTTTCGACGTGCGCCAGAATCGCTCGGTTATCAAATCAAGACGCGATGTAGCGCCCGGCTTTCGCCGGGCACTTATGCCGCTACATCGCCGCAAACGCGAGAACGAACCTTGCATTCTAGTACAGCCACCGCCCTGCAAGACAGGGTCGCCAACTCCCGCCAGGCATTAGACGCCTGGACGCGCGAAATCGTGCAATGGCACTTCGATCCCGCCACCGGCTGCCCCTTCTGGATCGATTTCGCGCGCAAGGCCGGCTGGGACCCGCGCAAAGAAGTCCGCTCGTACGCCGACCTCGACAAGTTCGAAAATTTCCAGGACGAATGGTTGCGCGGCGGGCCGGTGCGCCGCTGGGTGCCTCGCGCTTACGCCGACAAGCCCATCTACACTTTCGAGACCGGCGGCTCCACCGGCGTGCCCAAGTCGCGCATCAACATCGAAGACTTCCGCATCGACTACGAAATGTTCAGCGAAACGTTGCCCGACGAATTTTTCCCGCGCGGCTCCGACTGGCTGATGCTCGGCCCCAGCGGCCCGCGGCGCTTGCGGCTTTCCGTCGAGCATCTCGCGCAGCACCGCGGCGGCATCAGCTTCTGCGTGGACCTCGACCCCCGCTGGGTGATCAAGCTGATCAAGCGCGGCGACCTGAAAGAAATGGAGCGCTACAAACAGCACGTGATCGAGCAGGGCCTCACCATCCTGCGCGCGCATCCCAACGTCCGCTGCCTTTTCACTACGCCCAAGCTGCTCGAAGCGCTGTGCGAGAAAATTTCTCTCAAGAAGGCCGGCATCACGGGCGTCTTTTGCGGCGGCACCGAGATGACCCCGCAATTCCACCGCTTCGCGCGCGAAGAGCTGCTCGAGGGCGCCTACTTCGCCGCCACTTACGGCAATACGCTCATGGGCCTCGCGGTGCACAAACCCTTCGACCCCGCTGATAATTTCGCGATCATCTATTATCCGCCTTCGCCGCGCGCCATGATCGAAGTGGTGGACCCCGACGACGCGAAGCGCCTCGTCGAGTACGGCCACACCGGCCGCGTGCGCCTCACCACGCTCACGCGCGAATTTTTCATGCCGCGCTTTCTCGAACGCGACGAAGCCGAGCGCGAGCCGCCCTGCGAGCCGTATCCCTGGGACGGCGTGCGCAACGTCCGCCCCTTCTCGCGCTTCCAGAAGGCCGTCGTCGAAGGCGTGTATTAATCTGGAGTGCGGCGGCTTGCCGCCGTTCTACCATGCGAAGCTCGCTTCGCGGGTTTTCTTCGGAACGTTAAGCGTCTAATCAGAGGACCACCATGCTTCACATCCCCATCCTTCGCAAAGGCCGTCCATACAAAAGCCTCGACGTGGCGCGCGCGCCGCATCACCGCACCAAAGAGCCATTCGTCGAAGTGAGCCAGGCCAACGTCGGCCTGATCCGCCGCGACTTGCTCGATGCCGGCGAAACGCGCGAACTCCTTTCGCGCTTCACCGTGGAAGAGCTGCTCGCGATTTGCGAGCGCGCCGCAGCTCACTTCGCGAACGACACACTCCCCCTCAGCGACTCCGCGCAATCGCCGCAGGATTACGTCGAGCAAGTCTCCGCCACCACCGGCCTGCCTTTCGTCATGGCCCGCCGCAACATGGAAAAAATCCGCACCATGCTCGCCTCCATGCGCGAAGTGCTCGCCGGCCTCACGCGCGGGCTCGACCTGCGCGTGCTCGATGAAGGCTTCGGCGAAATCAACGGCTCGGCGGTCAGCTTTTTTCCGCGCGCCGACAATCTCGGCGTGGTGCTGCCCAGCAATTCTCCCGGCGTGCATTCCCTGTGGATCCCCGCCATCGCCATGAAAATTCCGCTGGTGCTCAAGCCCGGCAGCGGCGAGCCGTGGACTCCCTATCGCATCATCCAGGCTCTGATCCGCGCCGGCTGCCCCGCCGAAGTCTTCGGCTACTATCCCACCGACCACGCCGGCGCCGGCGAAATCCTCCGCCAGTGCGGACGCGGCATGTTCTTCGGCGACGCCGGCTCGCTGCGCGCGTGGGAAGGCGACTCACGCATCGAGCTGCACGGCCCCGGCTACAGCAAAGTCGTGCTCGCCGATGATGCCATTGCCCACTGGGGAAAATATCTCGACGTGATGGTCGCCTCCATCCTCAGCAACTCCGGCCGGTCTTGCGTCAACGCCTCCGGCGTGTGGGTCACCGGCAAGGCCGACGAAATCGCCGAAGCGCTGGCGGAGCGCCTCGCCCAAATCAAGCCGTTGCCCGCCGATGACGACCGCGCCGAAATCGCGCCCTTCGCTTCACCGGAAGTCGCGCAGCGCATCTCCGCCATGATTGACGACGATCTCCGCGAGCCCGGCGCACGCGACATCACTGCTGCGCATCGCAAAGGCGGCCGCGTGGTGGAATTCCAAGGCTGCACGTACCTGCTCCCCACCATCGTCCGATGCGATTCCCACGAGCACCCGCTCGCCAATCGCGAATTCCTGTTTCCATTCGCCAGCGTGGTGCAGGTCGAGCAGGATCAGCTCCCCGCGATCCTCGGCCCATCGCTGGTGGTGAGCGCCATCACCTCCGACGCCAAACTGCTCCGCCGCCTCACCTCCTCAAATCTGATCGGCCGCCTCAACCTCGGCCCCATTCCCACGCCGCAGATTCGCTGGGATCAGCCGCACGAAGGCAACCTGTTCGATCACCTGTACGCGCGCCGCGCCTTCCAATCCGCCGTCGCCACCGCGAGATGAATCTGGCCGCCGCGCGCCGGCGTCTCATATAGAGGACACGCGGTACCGTCCACCGGCCACGGTCGCCGAACACCGACCGCCGGTCGCTGAACACCGATCACCGACGACGATGCGCATCATTCACATCACGGCCGGCGCCGCAGGGATGTACTGCGGAAGCTGCATCCGCGACAACGCCCTGGCCGCCGAACTCATTCGCCAGGGCCATCAGGTCCTGCTGCTGCCGCTTTACACGCCCACCCTCACCG
>JBOGNS010000075.1:0-2392 GCA_050747305.1 Candidatus Acidiferrales bacterium
AAATCAAGAATCCGCTCACGCCGATTCAACTTTCGGCGCAACGGCTGGCGCGGCACTTGGAACGGGCAGGCGCTGATGTAGGACAGACCTCCGGGTCTGTCCTGCCCACCGGCGCGGTGGAGCACACCGGACAGGCCGGGAGGCCTGTCCTACCGGATGACTTCGCGGCGCTGGCACGCGAGTGCACCACGTTGATCGAGCGCGAAGTGGCCACGTTGAAGTCGCTGGTGGATGAGTTTTCGCAATTCGCGCGCTTCCCTGCCGCTAAGACCGAGCCGGCGGAAGTGAACGCCATCGTCGCGGCGGCGCTCGAGGTTTTCTCCGGCCGCCTCGATGGCGTTCGCTTGCGCACCGATCTTTCCGCCGAGTTGCCGCAGGTGAAGGCCGACCCCGAGTTGCTGCGCCGCGTGGTGGTCAATCTGGTGGATAACGCCGCGGAAGCGATGGAAGGCTCCAGCGCCAAAAAGCTCAGCGTGTCTACGCGGCTGATTTCGAATGGCGAGATGATCGAAATCGCCGTCGCCGATAGCGGGCACGGCATTTCCCCCGAAGGTAAGGAGAAACTTTTTCTGCCGCACTTCTCTACGCGCGGTCGCGGCACCGGACTGGGCCTGGCGATCGCCGCGCGCATCGTGGCCGAGCACGGCGGCGCCATCCGCGCGGAAGATAATTTCCCTGTGGGCGCAAAATTCATCGTGCGCCTGCCGGTGATGCAAGCTGACAGCCGTCAGCTCACAGTGGACAGTTGGAAGCAGTCACTGTGATGGACGTGAGCTGAAGGAAGTGAAGGAGGTGAAGGAGATGAAGGAAGTGAAGGAGATGAAGGAATGAAGCGGCGCGACGTCACACCCGCGATTCCTTCACTTCCTGCACGTCCCTCACTTCCTTCCCTTCCTTCACTTCCTTCACGTCCTTCACCTCACTCGCCGGCGACCCGGGAGCATTGCCCGTATGACGCACTCGATTCTCATCGTTGACGATGAAAGCGGCATCCGCGACTCGCTCAGCTCGATCCTGCGCGACGAGGGTTATCGTGTGGACGCCGTCGCTACCGGCGAAGAGTGCCTCGCCGCTACGAAGAAGACGGCTTACGACGTGGTGCTGCTCGACGTGTGGCTCCCCGGCATCGACGGCATGGAAACGCTCAAGCGGCTGCGCGCGGCCACTGGCGGGCAAAGCAACGGCGTGCCCGTAGGACAGGCCTCCCGGCATGTCCCGCAAGTCAGCGAGTCGCTTCGCGGCGGACAGAGCGGACAGACCGGGAGGTCTGTCCTACATGCTGCGCCGATGGTGGTGATGATTTCCGGCCACGCCACCATCGAGACGGCAGTGCGCGCCACCAAGCTTGGGGCCTTCGACTTCGTCGAGAAGCCGCTTTCGCTCCAGAAGACTGTGCTGGTGGTGAAAAATGCCATCGAGCATATGCGACTGGAGGAAGAAAACCGCCGCCTGCGCGCGGAACTCGAACAGCGCTACCAAATCCTCGGCGAGAGCGTGCCCATGAAGGCGCTGCGCCAGCAAATCGCGCAGATTGCTCCCACCAACGGCCGCGTGCTCATCTACGGCGAAAGCGGCGCAGGCAAAGAGCTGGTGGCTCGCGCGCTGCACCTGCAAAGCACGCGCTCGCACATGCCTTTCGTCGAAGTCAACTGCGCCGCCATCCCCGAAGAACTGATCGAGTCCGAACTCTTCGGCCACGTGAAAGGCAGCTTCACCGGCGCCAGCGAAGATAAGACCGGTAAATTCCAGCAGGCTGACGGCGGCACGCTCTTCCTCGACGAAGTGGGCGACATGAGCCTGAAGACGCAGTCCAAGGTGTTGCGGGTGCTCGATGAGCAGCGCTTCACGCCCGTCGGCTCCCACAAGTCGCTGCAAGTGGACGTGCGCGTGCTCGCCGCCACCAACAAGCACCTCGAAGAACAAGTGGCCCGCGGCGGCTTTCGCGAGGACCTCTTCTACCGGCTGAACGTGATTCCCTTTTTCGTGCCGCCGTTGCGCGAGCGCACCGAAGACATCCCCATCATCGCGCGCCACTTCATCGGCGAGTTCAGCGCGGCGTACGGCCGCAAGCCGAAGGAACTCAGCGACGCCGCGCTGGAGATTCTGCTGCGCTATGCCTGGCCGGGGAATGTGCGCGAGCTGCGGAACCTGGTCGAGCGGCTGGTGATCATGGCGCCGCAGCAACGCATCGAGCCGCCGCATCTGCCGCCGGAGGTCTTTCGCGCCGTGCCGCGCAGCGCCCCTTCGCCGCAAGCCAAGCTCAATGAAGCGCGCGCCGCCTATGAGCGCGACTTCATCCTGCGCAAGCTGGAGGAGAATCAGTGGAACATGTCGCGCACCGCGCGCGCCCTGGGCCTGGAACGCAGCCACCTCTATCGCAAAATGAAAGCGC